>JBCCUP010000099.1 GCA_039196715.1 Pseudomonadota bacterium | reverse complement strand
TGGGGCGGCGCCGGGAAAACGTCCCTGGCGTTTCACTGGGTGCAAACCCGCTTCGCCGCGAGTGACCCCAAGTGGGCCGGCGTCGAGCGATACTTCGACTGGAGCTTCTACAGTCAGGGCACCGGCGAGAGCCGCCAGACCTCCGCCGACCTCTTCATAGCAAAGGCACTCGACTTCTTCGGCGACCCTGACCCGACAGTCGGCAGCCCGCACGAACGCGGCGAGCGCCTCGCCGGGCTGATTCGACAACACCGCACGCTGCTGGTCCTCGATGGCATCGAACCTTTGCAGTACCCGCCCAACGACCCCCAGGCTGGACGGCTCAAAGACTCGGCGCTCGAAGCGCTGCTGCGCGAACTCGCCGCCGACAACCCGGGCCTGGTCGTCATCACTACACGCGAGCACCTGAGCGACCTCGAGGCGCACGCTACCACTGAAGAGCAACAGCTCAACAAGCTGGCCAAAGTGGCAGCGGTCTCCCTGCTACGACACCTGCAGATTGTCGGCACGGAAGAGGAGTTGCACGACGCCTGGCGGGACGCGGGGGGTCACGCACTGACGCTCAGCCTGCTCGGGCGTTTTATCGCCGACGCCTACGAAGACCGCGACATCCGCCACTACCGCGAGGTGCAGTTCGAAGCGGCCGACCAGGAGCACCAGGGCCGTTCAGCCTTCAAGGTGATGATCGCCTACGAGCGCTGGCTGCAAAGCGGTGGACAAGACCGACAACGGGAACTGGCCGTGCTGCGGCTGACTGGTCTCTTCGACCGGCCGATGGCCAAGGGGTGCCTTGAGGCACTGCGGGCAGAACCCGCGATTGACGGGCTGACCGAAACGCTCGTGACGCTGACACCGCAACAGTGGAACATCGCGGTTAAACGCCTGTGCGACATTGAACTGCTTTCAGTCTCGCCTGACGCCATCGACGCCCACCCGCTGATCCGCGAGTACTTCGCCAAGCAGCTGCAACAGCAACAGCCAGAGGCGTTCAAGGCCGCCAACTCGCGGCTGTTCGACCACCTCTGCGAGACCACGCCACACCGCCCGGACGACATCGACGGGCTGGCACCACTCTACGAAGCCGTCTCCCATGGCTGCCTCGCCGGACGGCATCAGGAGGCGTGCGGAGAGGTCTACATCGACCGCATCCTCCGCGGCACAGGCAGCAACGGCTTCTATAGCTCGAAAACACTCGGGGCGATCGGAGCCGACCTCGCGGCGGTGGCGGCCTTCTTCGACCGCTCGACATCCGGGCCGTGGAGCACCGTATCGCCAAACCTGAGCGAAGCCATTCAGAGCTGGCTGCTGAACCAGGCCGCATTCCGTCTCCTCGCCCTCGGCCGCCTGACCGAAGCGCTGCAACCGATGCAGGCCGGGTTGGACATGGATATTCAGCAAGGTGACTGGAAACAGGCAGCGAGAGCTGCCAACAACCTCAGCGAGCTGCAGCTGACACTGGGCCGCGTGCCGGACGCCGTGACCACGGCCCGCCAGTCGATCAGCCACGCCGGCCAGAATGACGAGGCATTCGAGCGAATAGTTTGTCGCACCACGGCAGCATACGCCCTGCACCAGTCGGGTGTGCGTAGCGAGGCCGGCACTCTATTCACCGAAGCTGAAGCAATGCAGCAGAAAGAACAGCCGCAGTTCGACCTGCTCTATTCGCTGCGAGGTTTCCAATACTGCGACTGGCTGCTGGCGCCGGCCGAGCAGTCAGCGTGGCAGCTGCTGTTGGGTCAGTCCGGTGCCGGAGCGATAGCGCTGCACGCACAGACGTTTGCCGAGGTGGAACGGCGGGCGACAACAACGCTGGCTTGGGTCACAGCTGAGGACCGGTTGCTCGACATCGCCCTCGACCACCTGACGCTCGCCCGGGCAGGGTTGATCCGCGCAATCCTCGCAAAACCCCGACTACAACCGATGTTCGACTCATCGCAGGTCGCGGACGCCGTCAACGGCCTTCGCGCTGCTGGAGCCACGAACCATCTGCCAAGAGGCCTACTGACCGCTACGCTCTACCACGCCGTCCGTGGCGAGCTAGACCTTGCCGAGAAGCACCTCAGCGAAGCCCAACAGATTGCCGAGCGCGGCCCCATGCCGCTCTTCCTCGCCGACAATCACCTCACTCGCGCCCGCCTGTTCCGCGACCGCGAAGCACTGGGCAAAGCCGCCACCCTCATCCGCGAACACGGCTACGGCCGCCGCCTCCCCGAGCTGGCCGATGCCGAGGCGGCAGCTGAACACTGGACGGGCTGAACAACCAACAAAGCCGCATTGCACACCAGCATGCAACCAGACACGACTCGAGCATGAATAAAAAACTCTTTCTGTCCGCCGTCAGCAGCGAGTTCGAACGTTACCGCGAGCTGTTGGCGGGTGACCTGAGAAGACCAACATTGGATGTTGCGGTCCAAGACGAATTCATCGTCGCCGACGGCACCACCTTGCAGAAGCTCGACGACTACATCCGCGCCTGCGACGGCGTGGTGCACCTGATCGGCAAAGCCGTTGGTGCCATACCCGAATCACGTGCTGTTGAGACGCTGCTGCAAACCTACCCCGACCTGCCAGATACCTTGCCGCCGCTCGCTGCCGCGCTTGCACAGCCTGAACCGGGCTTGTCATACACGCAATGGGAAGCCTACCTCGCGCTCTACCATCAACGCCCGATCTTCGTGTACCGCCCGACTGATTTTGACCAGTCTGTCTGCGAATGCCCGCGCACCGACCGCTTCACGCAAGATGCCGCCCAGGAGTCGGCCCAACGCGACCACTACAACCGCATCACCGCGCTCGGACACGATCGCGGCCAGTTCCTCAACCCGGAACGGCTGAGCTCCGCCGTGTTGCGCGATCTCGTTGACATCCTGCCGGCACTGGAACAACCGATCGAGGTGCCACCTACGCGCTTGACACACAGCGCCGAACAACTGGTCGGCCGAGACGGCGAACTCACTGTGCTGGACGACGCCTGGAACAACCCGCAGATCAACCTGGTCGTGGTGCGCGGCAAAGGCGGCGAGGGAAAGACCTCACTCGTCGCCACCTGGATGGCCGAGCTCGCGTTCAAACAATGGCGCGGCGCCGAGCGGGTGCTCGACTGGTCGTTCTACAGCCAGGGCACACGCGATCAATCCGGCGCCACGGCCGAATTCTTCATCAACCAAGCCTTGAGTGACCTCGGCGACCCCGATCCCACAGCGGGCGGGCCGGAAGAACGCGCCACCCGCCTGGCGCAGCTGATCAACGACCGCAAAACCCTGCTGGTACTTGACGGACTGGAACCGCTGCAATACCCGCCAGGTGCCATGCAAGGCGCACTGAAGGACGCCGGCATGGCGGCGCTGCTGCGCGGGCTGGTGGCCCGCAACACGGGCCTGGTGCTGATCACCACGCGCGAGAAGGTCACCGAGATCCAGCAGCACTATGGCCGTGCAGCCATCGACCACGACTTGAGCGTTCTTTCACCGCTGGCCGGTGCGCAAGTGCTGTTCAACGCCGGGGCCACGCGCGCTGGAGCCGCCACGATTGCGCCCGACGACGAAGAACTTAAAAAGGCGAGCGACGAGGTCGGTGGCCACGCCCTGACGCTCTTTTTGATTGGCCAGTACCTGCGGCTGACCGAAAACGGCGACATCCGCCGCCGCGACACAATGCGCCTCGCCGACGCCGAGCACGAGTACGTCAACGACGCCACGCGCCCCTATGGCCACGCTTTCAAAGCCATCGAGGCTTACGAAAGCTGGTTCAAATCAGGCGACGACAGCGCGCAACTGCAACTGTCGATCTTGCGCATGCTCGGGTTGTTCGACCGACCAGCCGCCGCAGCCTGTCTCAATGCGATCAGAACAAGCAACATCGCGGGCTTCACAGATGTCTGGCAGCAGCAACCGGACAGAGCCTGGCGAATGGCGCTGGCGCGACTGAAAGAGATCAAATTGATCGAGCAGAGCGACAACGGCACCGTCGACGCCCACCCGTTGATTCGCGAGTACTTCGCTAACCAGTTGCAAACGAACATGCCAGAGGCGTTTCAGGCCGCGCACTCAGCCTTGTTCGATTTTCTGTGCGAGTCGACTGAACACCAGCCGGAAACGCTGCCCGGCTTGCAGCCACTCTATGAAGCCGTCACCCACGGTTGTCTCGCCGGACGGCATAGTGAGGCGAACCACAAGGTCTACGACGCCCGTATCCTTCGTGGCACGGGCATCGACGGTTTCTACAGCTCGAGCAAACTTGGGGCGATCGGAGCCAACCTCGCAGCGGTGGCGGCTTTCTTCGACCGCTCGACATCCGGGCCGTGGAGCACCGTGTCGCCAAAACTGAAGAAAGACGATCAGGCCTGGATGTTGAACGAGGCCGCAGTCAGCCTGCGCGCCCTAGGCCGCCTGACCGAAGCGCTGCAACCGATGCAGGCCGGGTCGGACATGCTTGTTCAGCAGGAGAACTGGAAACAGGCAGCAAAAGCTGCCAGCAACCTCAGCGAGTTGCAGCTGACACTGGGCCGCGTGCCGGACGCCGTAACCACGGCTCGCCAGTCGGTCAGCTACGCGGACCAGAGCGGTGACGCATTCGAGCGAATGAGCAAACGCACCACGGCAGCGGACGCCTTGCACCAGTCGGGTGAGCGCAACGAGGCCGGCACCCTGTTCGCAGAGGCCGAAGGGATGCAACAGAAGAGGCAGCAACAGTTCCAACTGCTCTATTCACTGGGAGGTTTCCGATACTGCGACTGGCTGCTGGCCCCGGCTGAACAGACGGCGTGGCAGCTGCTGCTGGACCAGTCCGTCGCCGGTGCGAAAGCGCTGCACACACAGACGCTTGCCGAGGTGGAGCGGCGCGGGAACAAGATGTTCGAATGGCGAGTGCCGGGAGATTCTCTCCTCGACATCGCCCTCGACCACCTGACGCTCGCCCGGGTCGGGCTTATCCGCGCGATCCTCGCAACCCCGCTGCCACAACCGACGCTCGACCTTACGCAGGTCGCCGACGCCGTCGGTGGCCTTCGCGCCGCTGGCGCAACGAACCATCTGCCTAAGAGCCTGCTGACCGCCGCGCTCTACCACGCCGTCCGCGGCGAGCAAGACCTTGCCGACAAGCACCTCAGCGAAACCCAACAGATCGCCGAGCGCGGTCCCATGCCACTCTTCCTCGCCGACACCCACCTCACCCGCGCACGACTGTTTCAGGACAGAGAAGCGTTGGCAAATGCTCGCACTCTGATAGACAAACACGGCTACGGCCGACGCGCTGGCGAACTCGCCGACGCCGAGGCTGCACTGGAGAGCTAGCGCATCATGACTAGGAAACGCCTCTTCATTTCAGTGGCCAATCGCGACCACGAAGCGCTGCGAGCAGACCTGCGAGACGCACTCACGCGCGCCGGATTCGATGTTGTTGTGCAGCCCGACTTTCCCCACACGGCCACCGACACTCTGCGCAAATTGGATGCGCTGATAGCCCCCTGCGACTTGGTTCTGCACATCGCAGGCGAAGACCCAGGATCAACCGTATCAAGCGAGTCGGTGGATGATTTCTTTTCAACCACATCGAGAGATGCCTTTCTCGCGCACCTGCCCGACAAATTGACGAACGACAATGTCACACGGCTCACCTACGCCCAGTGGGAACCTTGGCTTGCGTTGCAACGAAAAATCGACGTGCTGGTGTACGGCATCGAGGGACACGAGGCCCCAGATTTCCCCCAGCGGGCTCACCTCGACGCACTGCGCGCTGCCCGCAAACACGCGGATACGCTGAAAAGTGAATCTCTTCGGTGTGCACAGATTGTCGCTGACGTGTGCGTGCGTTTCGGGATCACACCTGGTGAGAATAAGGCAATTTCACCGTCTCGCCTCACGCGCCACGCAGCCCGCTCGTTTTTTGGACGGGAGGACGAGCTGGCACTGATTGACAACGCTTGGGCGGACGCGGGCACCCATGTGCTCAGCCTGGTTGCCTGGGGCGGCGTTGGCAAAACCGCTTTGGTTACCCAGTGGTTGTCGACGCGGATGATAGCCAGGGGGTGGCCAGACGTAGAACGCTACTTCGACTGGAGTTTCTACTCCCAGGGCTCCGGCGATACCCGTCAATCCTCATCAGCTCTATTCATCAACGAGGCACTGACTTTCTTCGGCGACCCAGATCCGACGCTCGGCACCGAGTGGGAACGCGGCGAACGGCTCGCTAACCTGAGCAGACGGCACAAAACGCTGCTCGTGCTGGACGGTATCGAGCCTCTGCAATACCCACCGACGGACCGGTCTGGGCAAGCTGGCCGCCTAAAGGACAACGCCCTTGAAGCCTTGCTACAAAGCCTGGCTCAAGACAACAACGGCCTCTGCATTGTCACCACCCGCGAGCACCTCAGCAACATTGACAGCTTCCCAACACAGCAAGAGCACAAGCTTGACAAGCTGATGCTGGACGCCGCCGTAAATCTGATACGGCACCTCCAGTTGATCGGCACAGACGACGAGATCAAAGCGATGTGGGAGGCCCTCGGCGGCCACGCCCTGTCAATGCTTCAGCTCGGCCGACTGCTGGCCCGAGGCTACGGTAAAGACCTGCGCAAATGGCGCGAAATCGGAATCACCGAGGCTGACAAGCTGCACCAGGGCCGTTCGACACAACGGGTCATGGCGAAATACGAATCCTGGCTGCTGTCGGGCGATGAAGCGCACCAGCTCGAATTGGCCATTTTGCGTTTAATGGGGCTCTTCGAGAAACCGATGACGCCCGGAGGTTTTGGTGCATTGTGCGCCCAGCCCCCCATTCCCAACCTGACAGAGCTCCTTTGTGCGGCAGAGCCGTTAGATATCGAAGTGGCGCTGAATACCTTGATCGAGAACGAATTGCTGTCGCACGGTGGCGGCGAGGATTACTCAGGCTCACAAGCCGACGTCGCGCTCGATGGCCACCCGCTGATCCGCGAGTACTTCGCCAAGCAGCTGCAACAGCAACTGCCAGAGGCGTTCATGGCAGCCCACTCGCGGCTGTTTGACCACCTCTGCGAGACCACGCCACACCGCCCGGACGACATCGACGGCCTGGCACCACTCTACGAAGCCGTCACCCACGGCTGCCTCGCCGGACGGCATGAAGAGGCACGAGCAGACGTCTATCGAGACCGCATCCTCCGCGGCACGGGCAGCGACGGTTTCTACAGCGTGAGAAAACTCGGCGCGATCGGGGCCGACCTCGCGGCGGTGGCGGCCTTCTTCGACCGTTCGACATCCAGGCCGTGGAGCAAGGTGTCACTAAATCTGAGCGAAGCCGCTCAGGCCTGGCTGCTGAGCCAGGCTGCAGTCTGCCTCCGCGCCCTCGGCCGCCTGACCGAAGCGCTGCAACCGATGCAGGCCGGGTTGGACTGGGTTGTTCAGCAGGAGAGCTGGAATCAGGCCGCGAGAGCTGCCGGCAACCTCAGCGAGTTGCAGCTGACACTGGGCCACGTGCCGGACGCGGTGACCGCGGCCCGCCAGGCGGTCAGCCACGCCGACCAGAGCGGCGAGGTATTCGAGCGAACGGCTTTACGCACCACGGCAGCGGACGCCTTGCACCAGTCGGGTGAGCGTAACGAGGCCGGCACGCTGTTCGCTGAGGCCGAAGGGATGCAGCAGAAGAGGCAGCCGCAGTATGACCTGCTCTATTCGCAGCGAGGTTTCCAATACTGCGACTGGCTGCTGGCCCCTGCCGAACACGCGGCGTGGCAGCAGCTGCTGGACCAGTCCGGTGCCGGAGCGTTAGCGCAGCACGCAGAGACGCTTGCCGAGGTGGAACGCCGGGCGACGACAACTTTGGGATGGGCAATTAAAAACAATGCATCGCTTCTCGACATCGCCCTCGACCACCTGACGCTCGCCCGGGTCAGGCTGATCCGCGCAATCCTCGCCAACTCGCTGCCACAACCGACGCTCGACCTGCCGCAAGTCGCCCAAGCCGCCAACGGCCTTCGCGCCTCTGGACATGCGGACGATCTACCAAGAGGCCTGCTGACCGCCGCGCTCTACCACGCCGTCCGAGGCGAGCATGACCTCGCCGACAAACACCTCAAAGAAGCCCAACTGATCGCCGAGCGCGGCCCCATGCCGCTCTTCCTCGCCGACACCCACCTCACCCGCGCCCGCCTGTTCCGTGACCGCGACGCACTGGACAAGGCCGCTACCCTCATCCGCGATCACAGCTACGGCCGCCGCCTTCCCGAACTCACCGACGCCGAAGCGGCACTGAAGAAAGAGCCAACCCAGGTGTCCAAATAGACATCGTGTACACAGCACACTGGAATGGCACCGTTTGAGAACACGCATCGAAGACAGTGGACATTCACCGCTCTGCATGCCGCTGGTCAAGCCCCACCTCAGATCGAGCTAACGCTATTCAACACCTCACCGAACCGCCTGCAACCGCTTCGCAGAAATCCCAACGCTGCTGGGGTTGAAATTCGGGTTCTGCGACACGAACAGGCTGCCATTGGCGGCTTGCCAGGCTTGTCCGGCCGGTAATCTGACGGGGCCTGAACTGGTTTGGACAGTCTGGGTTTCGGTGAGCATTTCGAGGGTGCGGCGGTGGTTGCGGTCGTTGGAGGCGTCTGCCTGTGCGCGGGATGACGCGTTGAGGGACGCGATGAACGTGTTTGTCTCGCGGCGCATCTTGGCGATGGACTCTGCCGTGCGGCGGTCGTCGTCGGCCATGGCCTTTAGACCCTTGCCGATGCGGGCGGACCACTGTGGGTCGCGCTGGAAGCTGCTGAAGATCAGCGATTGGGCGACGGTGTGCTCGGGCTTGCCGAATTCGCTCTTCGGTGCGTCGTAGACCACCGGCATCACGGTGGTCACCGTAATCTCTGCAGGCGACCCGTAGGCCATCGGTTGCACGGTGTGCTGGTGTTGCGTGAACAGCATCAGGTGGGAGCGGTATCGCTCACCGTCGTTGTCGTGCTCGATGGTGGCAACCAGGTGGTCACCGTACTGGCTGAATCGGGGCGAGCGCTGCGCCGCGCGCGCGAGCTGCTCGGTCATGGCCGGGTCGCGGTTGATCTCGATTACCTTCGGGTTGGTCAACTGGTTGCCGAGCACGGGCTGGATCATGTCCTCGGCGCGCAGCGCGCGGTGGAACGGACAGGCCGTCGACTGACCGAGGCTTGACCAGCTCACGGTAAACGCCGGCAGCATCGAGACCGACACTTTGCCGTCGGCCGACGCCGCCTTGAACACCATCTTGGGCTCCCGCGCGCAGGGCGAGGTCGAGTACTGCACCTGGCCGTTGAAGGTCCACGATGCCGGTATCAAGGTGGTCGCGGCGGGGATGGGTTTCTCAAAGCCGTGTGCGTCGGTCAGCTCAACCGGCTTGATGTGCAACACGCCATCCATGGCGGATGCTGAGGCCGAGGCGTCTGGCGACGCGTCCGCTTCAGCAACCCGGCGGTCCGGTTGCGGTGTCGGCGCATCGTCGGCGGGCGTTGCCGCCGCCTGCGCTGCGTTGACCTTAAAACCGTTGAACGCAAACTGCCCGATGCCTGCCGCCACGATGCCAACACCGCCCCGCCCGACGCGGCCGTTCCCGAACGCGGCCTTCTCCTGGCCGTTGACGATCAGCGCAATCTCGTTGCCCGACTCGCGGATCGCGAGGTTGACGCCCGTTGGGTCCAGGTCGCCGAGCGAAAACGCCATCGGTTCTTCCCACCCCGAGGTGCTGCGGTATTCGAGGCGGACCGTGCGGTCGGCGGACACGGTGAACATGAAGTAGGTGCGCGGGTCCGACTCGAAGCCGTACAGCAACCCGGCTTTCGCGTAGCGGTCGCCGTTCAGCACCCCCACGTCCACCGAGATGTCGCGCCGGCCCTCGTCCGCCGGGTCTGAAAACACGTAGGCGAAGTTGATGTCGCCGGGCACGCTCCGGTTTTCAAACACCGCCGCATCGCCGACATCGACGATGCGCCAGTTGCCCTGCTCAGACGGTGTGACAAAGGCGTTCAATGGCCCGAGATCGTAGGCGTGAACCGCCGTCGCGGACACGGCGATGACAGCCACAAGCCCAACCAGGAACCGCATGGTTTCGCCCCTTACTGTGTGTTGCGCCAAGCCTACTCGCTGCGGCAACCGCTTGGGTAGGGTGGTGCTGTCAGTACGCGAATTGATTTGACCGACTTGAAGCAGCAGTCAGCAAGTCGGGAGCATCCGGAGACAGGCACCGATTGCGCCCAGACGCCAACAACCCCGAGCCGTCGCTTTCACAGAACCATGCTGGCGCGTGGTCAGTGCCAGTGAGTACAGGACACATTCTCCTCAGCAGCACACCAACAACGCTCCCCACAGTGGCGGCCACACGTACCCAGCGATCGACGGTCAACAGGCCCGAGGTAGAGCGCGGCTTCGGCCTTGCCGACGTTGCGTAATACCCGCCGGGTCGCCGCCTCTGTATCAACCCGGCTAGCCCAGTCTGATCAACGCAGCCACACGCGGGGTCCGTCGCCACGAACGGCACGCACCTCCGGTCTGTTCAAAGCACTCAGACAACGCCGAAGACCGCGATGCCGTGTCGCCGGAATGATCCGATGTGAGCCCGGTTCGCACCTGCACCGGACACACAGCCAACGGCAGCCCCCCCCCACGGCACCACGCCAACCCGGTCTGCGAGTGGGGTCGGGCATCTGTCCCACACGGTGAGACCTCCGCGCGACGTGGCCGGCACCACGGCGTGGTGCGGGCTTCGTGGCCGTATCCCGGCCCCGAAGCCGGTGCTATACCCGCTTCCCGTGTGGCCGACGACTGCTGAGTCGGGCCGCACCACCGCCTTCTCAACCACAGGTCCACGCGTGTGACTCTCCGCAATGTGATACCAACTGCCCTCCTCTGTTTCGGTCTTGTACACGGCGCTGCCACTGCCGCCGACACGGCTGCCCCGCTGGTGCCCCTGCCGTCGATCCCGGACTTCACCCGCGGCGCGGGTTGGGGTGGTGGCTACGGCATCGGCCTTGAGTACGAGGGCGCCTACGAGGGCTCTGACAACTACGGCACCGAGTTCGACCCGAACATCACCAACCAGTACCGGTTCGGCAACCAGATGGTGTACCAGGAGGGTGTCGAGATCGCCTGGCGCTACCTGCGTCAGCCCGATTGGCTGATCACCGCCGGCGGTTACTATGAAGACGGGCTCGCGCCGGACGATTCGGACGACGGCTTCCTCGCAGGCATCGAGGAACGCGACGCGGTGGTTTCGGTGTTCGTCGAGACGAAGCACGCATTCGGACCGGCGTGGAAGAACTGGGTGGCCGCCCGCTTCCTGACTGGGCCGTCCGATTTCGGTTGGTGGACCGAGCTCACCGCGGGCCACCGCTTCTCCGACGCACCCGACGGCTCCGGTACCGAAGCCTGGCTGTACCTGAGCTACGGTGACGCCGACTTTTTCAACCGCGGCTTTGGCGTGAGCGCCCAAGACGCCGCCAATTCCGGTCTGGCCGAGACCACACTCGACGGCGGTCTGCGCTCCACCGGTTTTTTCATCACCGACCGCCGCATCCTCACCGACAACATCCAGTTCATCACGAAACTCGGCACCGAGTTCTACAGCAGTGAAATCCAGAAAAGCCCGCTCGCCGTGGACGACTACAAACTGGAAGTCGGCGCCGTCCTGCTCTGGCAGTTTTGATCCCGCAAGCACGTCTCGGCTGTTAGCGTGATCGGAACGCGTACACGCTCTGGCGTTGCTTTGCTGTACGGGTGCAGCCCCTCGAGGCAGCACTCTACCAGGCTTGCATTTATCAGCCGTTTCTTGCTTGACTGGCCATGTCTGCGATGCCACGCCGCCAGACAGCCCTGAACTCCACCCACCGCCCGTGTGCGGTGGGCGCCGATCAGCCTGGCGTCGGGCTCGGGTGTTGCCTACGGGCTCCGAGGCAACCACGACTGCGGGTTCGGCACCTGCCGTGGTTTGAAGAAGTGACCTGCCTCGGTGGCGACGGCTATCGACGTGCCGGACTGTGCAGCCAGGCGCTTGCAGGTCGATGGGAGAGGCGACGCCCCCGCCCCTTGGTCGAACTGCCGGTGACGGGTTGCGGTGTGTACGGAATCCACACCCTCACCGGCGACGCGGCACCTCGGATACGGGTTGCACTCGCGTGAGGTCTACTGACGTCTTTTCCGCTCGCCGAGCCAGATCCTGTGGCGTGTGGTGCTGATTGAACGTGACAGACAGCGTTGCGCGCAGTGGCTCCCCCGTTGGCGAGAACAGCTCGTACGCTATTGAGAGATTGACGAGCACACCCGTGAATGCCTGGTCATCCCACGTGAGCGTCAGGCATTTCGGATGGTGCGCCGTGCCGTCGTAGGCGTACGCGAGGGTCCTGAAGCGGTCTATCTCGTCACGGACGCTGGCGACGCCCGGCACCACCCCGGTCGCATCCACCACGAAGTCGAAGGACAGGTCTTCCGATTCCGGCGTGCAGGGATGTTCCACCGCACCCGTGGCACCCGGCTCGTAGGCAGAAACCCATCCCGTGACCGATGTGCGGGTGATCGTTTCGGGGTTGACCGACAGGGTGACTTCACCAACGTCAGCGCTCAGCTCACTGTCTGCGTAGGCGACAACCGCCATCGCTATCACGCTTCCCTCCTTCCTCGCCATGCGTTCAAGACCTATACGCGGCCCAAGCACTCCTGGCTACGCGCCGGCGCATCAATCACGTTGCGGCACACCGACACCGTGTCGTGAGATTGACGAGCACGCCAACGTGAGTGTTTCGATCGCGATGTCGTTTATCTCCGATCGGAGCGTGCCCACCGTCCACGTGACCGGCCAGGCACCCGACAGGGACCACGCCATCACCGGCGTGTGCTCAGGGTCAAGCAGCTCCACTGTCAGCGATTGAGGCGTGACCGGTTCGCTCATACCCCGTTCAAACGTCTTTTTGCACCAGGCAAAGAGCGGTGAACCGGCGGAGACCACGCCGCGCTCGAGGGTGAGCATCTGCGATGTTGCGCGCCCGGGCAGCGCGTGCACAAACCGGTTTTCACCGCCTTCGGCCACCTCAGTGACACCGCGCTCGGCATCAAGCCCGGAGATAGCCTGGAAGCTGCCACCTTCGCCAGTGGGGTTGTCGACGATGTGCACACAAAACCCAAACGCGGCTGGCGGATGGTCGTTCATCCGATTTCGTCTCCGTTCCCAATCGTGAGCGACTCGTACGCGAGTTCCAGTGTTTCCACGGCAACCTCGTTGCCGTCGGGTGTCAGGTCGGTGCCGGTGATGTTGGTCGGCCACGCGTTGGCGAGCTTCCACACCATGGTGGGCTTTGCCTCTTCATCGAGCAGGCTGATTGTCACCGACTGGCGGGTGATCACGTTCATCTGGATTTGCTTGAACCACGACCAGAAGCGGTTGTCGTTGACAAAAATGCCTTTCTTCAAGGTGACGGTGCTGGTCTTGACGAGCCCCGGCATCTTGATGACAGGGAACGCCGTGCTGTCACCGGCTCGGTAAGTTATTGCTTCCGCTTCGGTGTCCAGCCCCGAGACTTCCTGAAACGGAATCTTCCCGGCATCCCCCAGATCGACACTGAAATAAAACCTGGGCAGCGGCTACGTCGCCCCCTGCTTGTCACCGGTATCCGCCATGGTCACGCTCCTTTTCGTATTGGATCAGGCTACCTGCATTCTTTGTTGAAAGGTGATGACGATGAACTCTGCGGGTCGCACCACCGCAACCTGCACGGACACACGCATGTATCCGTCGAGGATGTCGTTGCCCGTCATGGTTGAGCCGAGCCCAGCCTCGACGCGGTAGGCCTCATTCGGTGTCGCACCCGACAGGGCACCGGCCTTCCACTGGTTATGAAGAAAGTTCTCGATCATGGTGCGAACGGTCACCCAGGTCGACGAGGTGTTCGGCGCAAACACGAAGGGTTCGGTTGCAGCGCGTATCGACTGCTCCAGCATGATCAGCGTCCTGCGCACGTTGATGTAGCGCCAATCCTGGCTGTTGCCGTCGAGCGTCCGCGCGCCCCACACGAGCACGCCGCGACCGCTAAAGGATCGAATGGCGTTGACCGCCTTGCCGCCGAGCGGCACGTTC
>JBCCUP010000098.1 GCA_039196715.1 Pseudomonadota bacterium | reverse complement strand
TTGCAATATCGACCCCAACGTGGGTAATGTGCATAACGGACTTCCTCCTCATCGTTTCGTTTCAATGGGTTACGTGTAAACACCATTGTGGTGCCCAGACACCGTCAGTCGAAAGGGTGGGGAGGAGTCCATCCCATTGCCGTCGTTGCGAAGCGACACGGGGGCCCGCCTAGGGGCGATGATTCGTACGAGGTGGCCACTTCAAGCACCGCTTTCGTCGGCTCTCGCTGCGCGAGGAGACGACTCCCACAGTGAAGGGCACGGTTTGTTACATGCGATACACGAGCAGGGTGGCGCCTGCTGTCGATGTAGCCGAGCCCTCTACGCCCGCGGGGAGGTACACGGTGCCGCCGGTGGTGACGGTGTGTGCCTGGCCGCCGGCATCGACGTTGACAGTGCCATCGAGTACGTAGAGCACTTCCAGCTGACTCGCCGATCGGTCCGGGGCATACGTCGCCCCAGCGTCGAGACGTTGCACCGCCATCGAGGCCAGCCCACCCGTGTCGGCGGTGTCGAGCTTCGCTGTGCGGGAGCCGGCCTTGTCCTGCGTGACCACACCCTCGTCGGGCCGCACGTGCACCGGCGCGGGCCCGGGTGTGGTGCGGGTGTCGCCGGGCGAGGCCGTGCGGAAGTCGTAACGCGTGTTGCGGTTGGCGATCGCGATCGGGTTGTAGCGTTTGTACCAAGGCGCGTTTTCGATTTCGGCGAGCATCTTGTCGAAGCCGGCCGGCGCGTAGAACATCAGCATGCGCGCGCCGGTGCCTGAACGCGCGGCGTGTGGCACGCCACCGGGCACGTACACGACCGCGCCCGGGTCGGTGGTGAAGGTGTCCGCGCCGACGGTCCAGTGGATCGTGCCGTCGAGGATGTAGAAGATCTCGGTGTGGGTGTCGTGCAGGTGCAAGCCGAGGTTGAAGCCAGGCTTGACATTGTCCTGCACCATCGTCAGCACGCCGTTCGACTCCGCGCTGCTGACCTTGACGAAGATGTGGTCGTTTTCCCAGTCGTAGTCCTCGCCTTCGCCGGCACGTCGAATCACCACGCTGGCCCCGGCACCCGCAGACGCTCCTTGCACGGTCACAGGCGCGCTCTCCACATCGGTTGAGGGGCTCGTGTTGACACAGGCGCTCATGCCAGCACAGGCGAAGAACACCCAAGCGGCTCTAAATCGCACCCATTCGAACAGTGAATTCGACACAGTAGTTCCAGGCTTGGTTTATTGGCGATACAGCGCCGATCATACCCAGCGTGGACAGCGGATGCGAGGGTTTCGAAGGGGTGTCAGGCCGCTTTGCGAGGTTGCAACGCGCGGATGCGGTCGGCCAACATCTGCACGGCGGCGGACGGGTTGGCGCGAACGATCATGCCGGTCATGCACGACGGCAACGTGGGCAACCCCGCTGACGCCGGAATCTCCGCCACGTCCCCGTGGCACGCCGAGCGCGGGATGGGCGCGATCGCGAGATCCGCACTCAAGCCCGCGCGCTGGCCGGCGATGTACGCGCTCTTGAGCGCGACGCGGTAGTCGCGCTGTTGCGCTTCGAGCCCTTCGAGCGCGACACGGCGCCATTCGCAGCCCTCCTCCCACACGGAGATCGGGAGCGGTGTCTGCTCAACGGCGACGCCGTTGCGCGCGCCAGCCCACACCAGCGCTTCTTCGCAGATCAGCTCGACCGACAGCCCGTCGTAGGTGGCGCCGGTGCAGCCAATCAGCGCGATGTCGAGGTGGTCGCGGCGGAAGCCGTCGGCAATCTCTTTCGCGTTGTCGACGATCACATCCACCTGAATGCCGGGGTGCACGTCGCGAAACTGGCACAAGAGGTTGGGCAGGTGCTGCTCGGTGAAATGGTCTCCCGCACCGAGCCGCACAAGGCCCGATTCGGCAGGTTCGACAAATTTGCTGAGGATGTTCTGGTTGAGCGCCAGCACGCGACGCGCGTGCGCGAGCAGCAGCTCGCCGTGCTCGTTCAGCGTGACCGAGCGGCTGCCGCGCTCGATGATCGCGCGGCCCACCAGCTCCTCGATGCGCTTGACCTGCATCGAGACGGCCGACGGCGTGCGGTGGACCACCTCGGCCGCGGTGGAGAAGTTTCGGGTCTGTGCAATGGCAACCAGGGTCCGCAGCAAGTCGAGGTCCAGGAGCGGAACGGGCTTGGCGGGGGCATCGAGCGCGGCGTCGGACACGGAAGCACCTCTTTCTATCAGATTTTCTGAAAGCTAAGTTAATTACTATTCGTTTGATTGAAACATTGTGTGGGCCCATTGTCTACCCACGCCGCCACACCCGCGGCACACCGCCCATTTGGAGAGGAACATGGCAATGGCACACTGCACGCACTGCGACCTGGACCTGAACCGCGTCGAGATCGCTCCACTCAGCTCAGCAAACGGGTTGGCTTTCGCTGCCAACGCCTGGCGTCGGATCACGGGCGCACTGCGCGCCTGGCGGCGTCGGCGCAAGCTCACGCAGCTGCACGACCTCGACGACAAGATGCTCCGGGACATCGGCGTGACCCGCGCCGAGCTCCACCGCGTCACGCGGCTGCCGCTCTCGGTCAACGCCGCCGTCGAGCTACAGAAACTGGCACTTTCGCGGCGCCAGCAGGAGTTCACGGGCAAATTGCCGCGCTGACGGCACCGCTGGCCTGCCCCACGGGTGCCCCGGTCGGGCACCCGTGGTCAGACGGTGTCGGGCGCCGACAACGCCAGGCGAAGCAACGGCAGGAGACGCCCGGGCACGCTGTCGGACTCTCGCTCGCCCACCCGCACCGCACCGACCGCGCGGTAAAACCCCTCGGCGTTCGGGTCACTCTGAATGCACACCGAGGTGTATCCACGGCGCTGGGCCAGTGAGACCACGTCCGCCATCAGACACCGCCCGACACCGGTGCCAATGCGCGCGGGCAGAACAAACAGTGCGTCGAGCTCGACCTCGGCGTGCGACAGCGGGCTCACCGCATGAAACCCCACCACGGCCCCCGCCACCTCGCACACGCGGTAGAGCGACTGCGGCGAGCGGATGTCGTCGGCGGTGACCGTGAGTTCGGCGCGGAACGCAGCCATTTGCGCGTCGGTGTAGCCCCACACGGCCTTGGCGTCGAACGCGATCGCAGTCAGAAGCGCCGCATCGGCGGCCACGGCATCACGCAGGTGCATTGGTCTCTACCCTGTTGAATGGGTGCCATGCCTGCACCTAATGCGCGTGGGATCGGGCTGTCGTGGCGTACCGATCATCCTTGGCGCAACACGTCAAGAACCTCTCTCACCCGCTTGCGTTGCGTTTCGAGCGTCTTGCAGTCGTTGACGCGGTGCACCAAGGCCCGCTGCTTGCCAGCAGTCAGCACCTCGAATGCGGCACGCGCTGTCGCGTCACGACTCAAGGCCGAACGCAACGCTTCCGGGACATCGACATGCTCGGGATCAGCCAACCGAAACATCACGTTGACCTCGTCACCGCACTGTACACTCGCCGATTTGAGCACGGCCTTGGACACAATCAGGTACCGCTTGCCCTGCCCAGGCTGAAACGCCCCGTCGACCGGAATTTCGGCGACCTCTGCGTGCACTCGCAGTCTGGGGTGGGAGGCAAAGGGCTCGCGGTTCAGCCACGGCTCGGGCAGGTAGACCACGGTGTAGCCCATACGCCCAAAATCGTGGTACTCGATCGACGCTGTGAACTCCCAACGCTCGGTCATGAACGCGTCCAGTGAACTCATCTTGCAGATTGCCCCCGGTGTCCGGCCGAACCCGGTGAACGCGCAGTGTATGACGGCGGTGCTGACTAGGCTGCCTGGTCGAGCTCTGCAGGCATTTCGCAGGTGTCGGCCGTGGCAAACACGGTCTGGTTGCGGCCATTGCGCTTGGCCTGGTAGAGCGCGATGTCGGCCTGGTGGATCGCGCTTTCGGCGTCCCGGGCCTGCATCACGGTCGAGCCGCCGATCGACACGGTCACGGCCACCTGGCACCCGCCGGCGTCGAACTGGTGCTTGGCGATGCTCTTGCGCACGCGCTCGCTGATTTCGTGGGCGCGGTTGGCGTCGGCGTCGGCGAGGAAGATGGCGAACTCCTCACCGCCGAACCGGCAGACGATGTCGTCGTTGCGTACGCTGTGGCGCAGGTGGCTCGCAACGTTGGCAATCACCTTGTCGCCAACGAGGTGGCCGTGGGTGTCGTTGATGCGCTTGAAGTGGTCGATGTCGACCATCAGGCACACGCCGTCCCGCTCGGGCTGCGCCGCGAGGGCGGTGAAGAAGAAGTCGCGCGTCGCGACGTCGGTGAGGTTGTCCCGTGCGACCAGCAACTCGAGTTGCCGGTTGAGGTGGCTCAATTGCCGCAATTTCAAACCGAGATAGACCGACACCAGGCCAAACACGATCACGGTGCCGCGCAGCATCTCCGGCGCGACGGTGCGGAAATAATCGGGCGCGTAGACGTCGTAGGCCACCGTCGCCGTGAGCAGGGCTGCCAGCGCGACGATGAAAACCGTGTACGCAATGTTCGTGTGTGAGACCCGATCGTCCATACCGTTTCCAGTTGGGTTGCCGACCGAGTCGCTCGCGCTGCACGCAACCGACCCGGGTGTGCGGGCCGGTGCAGTGCACCCACCCTGCGGTCAACCGCTAACAACCGCCGACAGCACGTCCGGCCACACCACACCCCGGTGCCGTTACCGCACGCCTTCGCATGGCTATCGGCCCCTGGGCAAGGATCATTAACTGTCTGTGTGCGATCTTGTATCCGGGTGCGACACGGATCTGGGCGTTTGAACCAACGGCGCGAGCGCTGGCGCACCGGCCAGCAGCCGCTGCGCTGGCCCGGATACCGGGTCAATCAGCTCGAAGTCGGCGAAGTCGAAGCCCGGTCCAACCGAGCACCCCACCAACACCGTGCCGTCGAGCGGCGCGGCGGCTTGCCAGACCCCCGCCGGCACCACGTGGCAGAAGGTGTCGGTCGTCGCGGAGAGCACGTGCGCGTCCGGCGCCGCGTCACCGCCGCCCCAGGTGTAGAGCGTGACGCCGTTGCCCCGGTAGAGGTTCCAGACTTCGTCCGAGGCCACCTTGTGAAAGCGGCTCACCTCGCCCGCGGCGAGTTCGAAGTAGATGTGGGTCAACGCCGCGCGCTCGCGGCCGCCGTCGCCCCGGACCGTGGCAGCGGAGCGGAACACCTCGCGAAAGCGACCGCCCTCGGGGTGCGCGATGAGATCAACGGGTTGCATGGTGAGCTCCTGATCTGGGGCGTCGAGCCGCCTCAACCCGACACCCACGGTTCCACCAGAAGGTAGACCGACAGGCCGAGCCAGGTCAGGGTGATGGTCCAGAAGAGTGCCGGGTGTTCCCGTCGGTCGACCCGCTCGAGGAAGTGGGTGACGCCGCTTTTCAGGTCCGGCACCACCCACAACAGGAAGAGGACCCCCCAGAGCCAGTTGGCCTCGAGCAGCACGGCGGCCGCCACCACGAACAGGCCCGCCGTGGCGCGCCATTTCACGGCACCGGTCGCGCGCGTTCGGCCAGCGATGTCGCGCCCGGGCGTGTCGTCCTCGACCAGGTAGAGTGCCGCGCCCTGCGGGTCGGCGATGAGCAGCGCGTCGCGGTCGCCGAGAGGCTGCACCGCGAGCACTTCGCCACCGGCCTCGTCAACCGCCGCGGCAGTCGAGTCAAGGCTGTCGACCGCGACGTACACGCCCCAGTATTCCTTGTCGCCCTTGATCGCGTTGGGCGTCACCTGAATGCCAGCGACTGCCGCGCCGTTTGACGCCGCGTCCACCAGCGCGTAACGGTCGGTGCCAGACGCAGGGGCGCCCGCCGCGGGGGCGCCCGCCGCGGGGGTCACGCGCCAACCGAACACGGCCTCGTAGAAGGGCTGCACGCGCGTGAGGTCGGACACGTGCAGCTCGTGCCAGACCACGCGACCGGGGCCCTGCCCCGCGTGCGGCGGGGTGCCCAGCTCGCCTTCGAGGCAGGTGAAGCCCGCACCGGCCGGGTCGCGCACCAGCGCGATACGGCTGTTGCCGGGCCCGGGCGTGGGTGCCACTTCGATCCTGGCGCCGTGGGCCTCGGCGGCCGCCACGGTCCGATCGAGGTCCGCTACCTGCACGTAGGACATCCAGAAGGACGGCATGTTGATCTGCTGGAAGGCCTCGGGCATCACGTAGAGCCCGGCGGTTGCTGTCTGGCCGGCCACGCACACCTCGTAGCCGTCGTCCGCCCCGTGGTACGACCAGCCGAGCGTGTCGGTGTAGAAGGCCTTCGCCGACGCGAGGTCGAAGGTGGAGAGGTCCGCCCAGACGAAGCGGTTCACCGCGTGAGGGCCGCCGCGCGCTGCCATGTGAATTCCCGAGGTGCAAACCACGCAGGGTACACCCCGCTCAGGCCCCAGGGCCAACGCCGTTCAGAGCGTGCGCAACACCTCTGCCAGTGCGCCCGGTGCGGTGATCATCGGCCAGTGGCCGGTGTCGAGCGCAACCACATGCCAAGCCGCGTCCCGCTTCAAGCGCTCGACTGCCGCCGGCGCCGTCGGCCGGTCCCGCGTGCAGAAAACGTAGGTGTGCTGCACGGCGTCGACCGGGTGCTCTACACTCGGCACCGACTGGTAGAGCGTCTCGATCGGGTGCGGCCGCGCGTGGGCCTGAAACCACGTGTGGTCGGCTTCGCTGAAATCGGACATCACCGACATCACGCCAAGGTCGTCCGGCACGGGCCAGCGGCTTGGGTCGCCCTGGGCTGTGGCCTCCGCGCGCACGGCAGCCTGGCCGGCGGCTGACCAGTCGGACACCAGCGACCGTCCGGCCGTCGGCAGGGCCGCGTCGAGGTAAACCGCATGCGACACGCAATCGACGAGCTGCGGCACCGCGCCGGCAATGACAAGGCCGGCGTAGCTGTGGCCGACCAGCACCGCGTCACGCACCCGGTGAGCACGGCACACTGCGACCACGTCGGCAACATGCCGCGCGAGGTCAACGTCGTCGGCCGCACCGGCATCGGGTGTCAATCCACTCAGGGTCGGCGTCACGAGGCGCCAGTCGGGCAGCTCTGGTGTCAGCCGCGCCCACACCCAGCCGCCAAGCCACGCGCCCGGCACCAACACCGCCGTCCGCATCAGCTGCCCCTCCCTGCCCGGCCCACGACATACCGGTGCGTTGCCATTCAGGCCTTGGCGCGGTGCACGGTCAGCTGCGGGAACGGGATCTCCCACGCTTCACGCGTGCAGGTGTCGACGCACACCTGTTGAATCAGGCGTTGCAACCGGTAATACGCCGAGGCCGCATCACTGTGCATTTTCACCCCAAGCCAGATGTCGAGCGAGGACGCGCCCGCCGACTGCAGGTCGGTGTGGATGCCCAGCACATGCTTTGCGAGGTCACTCTCGTGCAACGCGGCCTCGAGTGCCACCTTCATCGTCGCCGGTATGGTTGTCACGCTGTCGGCCTGATGGGCATAGCCAACGCCGAACACGGCGCTGACAAAGTAGCTGCCGCTGCGGGTGAGGTTGTCGAAGACCGTGTGGTAGAACTCGGCCGTCGGGATCATCGACTGGGTGCCCGCCAGACTGGCCACGGTCACGTGCTCGGGTGTCAAAGTCTGCACCTGCACTACCCGGCCATCGCCGAGCAGGATGACGTCGTCGCGCGACGCCGGAAACCAGGCTTCGCTGCCAACCGGGCGCGAGCTCAACGCCAACATGTCCTGCAACGGCAAGCGGATGATGCCGGTGATTTCCGGGTTTCGCAGCACCGAATACATGTTGAGCTGCGTCACCTTCCACGGCAGCCCGTTGTACATCACCCGCTCGTCCTCGCGGATCGCGCCGAGGTTGAGCAGCAGTTGCAGCTCATCAAAGAAGCGCGGAATTGCACTGCGCAGGCTCAGCACCAGACCGGCCGCGATCAGAAACGAGATGGCCATCAGCAGGATGTCGCCACGCACGTAGAAGACGACCACCACCGCGATCATCATCAACAGTGTCCGCACCGCCTTGAGCCCGTAGTGCACGATGCGCTGCCGCGTGCGAAACGCGCGCACATCCTCGCCGTCCTGTCGGCGCGTAACGAGTATGGAGAGCAGGTGCGCCACACCGTAGACACCCACCGCTGCAGCGACGGCAAGCAGCAGTGTCAGACCGCGACCGTTGCCGAATTCAATCACGCCGTCGCGCAACTGCACCCACACGGACGCGTCGCTGCGCTGCAGGTTGTCGAGCTGCACCGTCGAGAGATTGATGACCTGCTCGAGCTCCTGGTGCCGTATGACCCAGGTCTGTTGCAGCTGCTCCAGCGCACCCCGGGTTTCGTCGTCGTCGACCGCCTCGAGCGTGCGGGCGATGTTCTCGGCCGCGAGCTCCGCCTGACGTTTCTGGGTCGTCGCCTGCTCGATCTTGGACTTGAGCACCTCGATGCGACGTGGCTTCTCGGTGATCCGCTTGAGGTTCTGCATCACCGGCATCAGCACCTGGCTCAGTTCGGTGCGCCAATCGAGCTGGGAGTTGTCGGCCTCGAAGACTTCGAGGTCCACCGAGCCGATTGCGATCTGCTCGATTGCGAATCGGGTCTCGCGAATATCGGCGTTCAGCTCGTCGAGGCTGATTTGCATCTCCGGCACATCACCCGCATCTGCGTCCGCAAGGGCTTCACGCAACTCGGAGCGGGCTTCCTGTTTGCCGTTGAGTGCATCAACCAACTCGTTGAGCTGACGCAGCTGGACCTGTTGCGCGTCCTCGGCCTCCGCGCGGCCCTCGGCCTGTGCCAACGGCACGAGGAGCACCGACGCGAAGACGGCGGCGAGCAGAATCTGGGGTGTCGGACAGCGCACGGGTCAATCAACCTGGGTAGAGACGCGCATTGTCGCACAGCCTCCTCAACCGCCAGTGGACGGCGAAGACGTATCGGCAGGTTTGTCGCGCAACGCCACCACCTCGAAACGCACCAGATCGGACCAGGCGGTCTGCCAGACGTCGAACAACGCCGGGTCGTCGGTTTCCATGAGCTGAAAGCAGCGCGCGCCGTCGTCCGACAGCCAGCTGTCGAGGTAGACGAGGCCGTCGGGCAACTGTCGGCCGCTGGCGTGAAAACGCGCGTAGACCGCATCGAGCTGGCCGGGTGCAATGTGTTCGATCACCATGAAGCGCGTCATGGATTCACTCCTCTGCGGCTGATTGTCGGCGTCAGACAGCAGCCGCCGCCACAGGGTCAAAACCGGTGTGCGCGGCCACGCACGGGCGCCTCAGACCGTGCTGTCGAAGGCGGCGCGGCACCTGGGGCAGGTCTTGTGCCGCAGGAAGCCGAGGCGCGCGTAGGCGGTGGCACCGCAGGCTGTGCAGAACTGTGTGAGCGACACCGCGCCCCAGGCCGCGCTGAACATCACCGCGGCGAAGAGCGCGAGCCCCGGCCAGCGCGCGCCGTGCTGGTAGGCCAGCACCACCACCGCCACGCTGAGTGCGGTGACAAAAGGCGCCCAGACCGCCTGCTTGCGCCCGGCGTTGCGGCTCAGGGTGAAGTAGCCGACGCCGATCACATAGGCGCCCAGCCAGAGAAATCCGGTGTATTCCATGCAGCCAGTATCCACCGCATGGGTGCGCGAGGCCAACCGGCCCTACTCGGCTGGCTCGCCCTCGAAGAAGACCTGATCGAACACGGTGAACAGGTAGGGGAAGTCGGGGTTGTAGGTCGTACGCGCCACCGGCACGCCGTCCGGCGATGGGGTGTGTTGTGCGCCGAACCAGTGTTCTCGCGCCCGCATGCAAGCCATGAAGATCGGGTACTCGTTGCCGTTGCACACCAGGACGCGACCGGCCTGACCGAACAGCGGGTTGTCCGGGGCGTTCAACAGGCTCAGGTGCGACTGGTTGAGGATGCGCCGCTCCGGGTAGTGGCTGCCGCGCACGATCTCGCCGTCACGGGCGTCGAGGTCCGCGTCGTTGCTGTAGATCAGCAACCGGCTGTCGGGGTGCACAACACGCGATTGGAAAATGCCACGACTGTGGTCGACGTCGACCACCGAATCGACATCGGTGACCACCATCATCACCGGCATGCGCAGCCGCTTGTCACCCCAGCGGTTCGCGAGGTAGCGTGTGGCGTTGTAGTACTGCGTGCCGGAGTTGATCGGGATGGAGTTGTACTTGATCGGGTTGTCTTCGAGGATGATGCCGCCGAAGACGTAGGTCTCGTAGTAGTTGTACAACCACGACCAGCGCAACAGGTGGTTCAGGCGGCTCTTGTACGCGGGCGAGATCAACAGCAGGCCAGCGATGTCCGGGTTGTCGAGCGCCAGCGCGGTGGCGAGCACGCCGCCGAGCGAGAAGCCGCCGAGGTACATCGGGGTGTCGTCGACGTCCCAGAGCGCAAGGTGTGCCCGGGCCGCTTTGATCCACGACGAGTAGGCGATCTCGAGCATGGCGTCGGGGTGCGAGCCGTGCCCGGGCAGCAGCACCGAACGCACGTCGAAGCCTTGCGCGGCGAGCACCTTCGCCATGTCGGTCCAGACGTAGGCCGAGTCGTTCAAGCCGTGGAACAGCAGGAGCTTGCCACGGTAGGGGACATCTGGCGACGCCCCCAACTCGAACGGCAGGTTGAGCGCGACCGCGTCAGGCCCGCGCCCGAACAGCGATTGCGCGGCAATGTGCGCGTGCACCTTGTCCACGTGCGCAGCGAAATCCGCTTCCGGCGCCGGGAAGGTGTCGTTCTCTGTCACACCACCCGATGCACAGGCAGTACAGACCGCCAACAGCAGGCAGCTCAGCATCGATTTGATCATGTCAAGCGCTCGCAGCACACGACGCCGTGTCGGCGCGTGAGGTCGGACTGAGATCGTCATTTTGGCGCCGCGTTCAACCGCGACAAGAGGATGCCACCTGCCACAATCACAGCGCAGCCCAGCCAGGTCACGCCGTTCGGAACCTCACTGAAAAACACCCAACCGAGTATCGCCGAGAACGGCAACCAGGCGTAGTCGACGGGCGCCACGATCGAGAGGGGCGCCGAGCGGTAACCCCGGATGGTGCAATACTGCCCAAACAGCGCAAGCGGACCCAACAGCAAGGCGAAGACCACCGTGGCGGGGTCGGCCCATTGCCATTGGGCGAGTGCCGGCAACAACATCAAGCAGAGCCCGAAGAACGTCAGGTAGAGCATGACCGTGAGCGCGCGTTCGGCTCGACCCAGCACACTGATCAACAGCCCTTCCACAGCAAACAAAAAGGCCGCGAGGAACGCCACCGAGGCGGGCACGAGCGCAAGCCCGGATTGGAACGCGCCCTGGTTTGACAACACCACGGCAACCCCGGCAAGCGTGATTGCTACCGCGAAACCGTGACGCCGCGTGACCGTTTCCTTGAGCACCACCGCGCCGAGCATGAGTGCAAGCACACCGTAGGAGAGCCCGATGGCGGTGGCGTCAACCAGCGCCATGTTGGCCGACGCCCAGGTGATTGCCACAGCCGCCCCACATCCGCTCACCGCACGCGCGAAATGCGCCCAGGGCTGCGTACTGCGGTGTGCGACCAGGCCGCCCTGGGCACGCACCAGGACCAGCAACACCGCCATACCACCGACGTAGCGGATCAGGGTGATCTGGAACACGCCCATCCGCCCGTCGACAAACTTGCCTGCCGCGAAGATCACGGACCACAAGAACGTGCTGAGCAGCACCCACAGCAGGGCGGGCAGATGGGTGTGCGATGACGTGGCGCTCGCACGCCTGAGCGAACCCCCTCGCAGCGCACGAGGGTGCTTGTCACCAGCCACCCTTTCGCTCCCGGTGGTCTTGCAGGTGCCGAGGCAACACCGAGGGTGGCTTGTACAGCGCGCCGTAGGCAAAGAGCCCCACCACGGGAACCAACAACACGACACTCCACCACAGTTTCGTCAGCACCCCGACTTCGCGTCGCCACAGGCGCACTGCGAGCACACCAGCAACCGCTGCGTGCACGCCGAGAATGGGGTAGACGAAGGCGTCCTGCATGTCGTCACACTGCCTGGGTTTGGCGCAAAGCCTAGCGCGTTTTTCAGCCCGGCCCGGTGCGGGCATCCGAGCCGGGCCGACGCGGTGTGCCGCATGGCAGCCCGCAGCAAGACCGGGGTGCGCTGGACGGTGGCGCGTCGCGGCCACTGCGGCGGCCGGCCCTGCAGCCACGTGTCTGCGCGCGAAGTCGGCACGCGCCTGCCTCGCGGTGTTTTGCACAATCCGGTTGCCGTGTCGGGCCCGCGTCGACGAGAGGCGGTATCTCGCCTGCGTGACCTGGCGCTTGGGTGCGAGCGCCGCCTCAGGCGATCGGCACCCAGATCTCGTAGACCATGTTGTCTGGTGAGGCGTCGTCCGAATAGGGGTAGCGCTCGAACACCGCGCCCTCGCGTTGGCTTTCGCCCGAACCGGGAAGCCAGTCGCTGAAGATCGCGTCAAAGTACCCTGGCAATTCGCTGACCGGCCCCTGGTTGCGAAACACGGCGTAGCGCCCACCCGACAAGGTCACAGTGCACGCACCTTCGGGCAAGTTGTCGGGTGTCGGGGTGATGTGCCGACCGATGGCGTAGGTGAAAGCGCCATCGGGCTGCGCGTTGAAGGACGCCCCAAACGCCGCCATCTCTTCGTCACCTTCAAATTGCCAACCGCGGCCCCAGAAATCGACCCACATCGGCGGGATCTCAGCGCGGGTGTCCAGCGTAAAGTTCCGCGAGAGCGCCACCAGGGTTTTTTCGGGAGCGTCGACCAACTCGGGGGACAGCGTCATCACAGCAGGCCTACCTTACAAAGGGGTGCACCATTCTAGTGTGCAGCCGCCTGCGGGTGCCAGCCGCTCCGGGCCGCCCCCGACGCGGAGCAGGCGGGGCCGGCAAACGCCGGCAGGGCTTCGCAACGGCCAGGCACTCAGCTGAATCGAGCGCCAGCAAAGGCACCTTGGCAAGTGTGTTAAGTGCCGGCACGGCCTCGACATCGGCACACCATGGGGGGGCTCAGCGTGATCGCCACACGCCGCACTCAGGGTGAGTCGTTCTGACCAACCAACCGCACGCGCACACCCCTAACTGCACACAGCGACCGGCTTCTGCCGGTGGGTCTCGGCGAGGGCCGAAGCGGGCTCGACCCGCTGCCAAACCGATCAGGCGGCGCTGTCCAGGAACTCCGACAAGCGCGCTTTCACCCAGGGTATGGCGGATTCCTCCGGCATGTCCCCGCTTGAGGCGTCGTACAAACCGCGTTCACCGATTTGCTTGGCGCCGTGGTTGAGCAACAGGTTCATGAGGGTTTCGGAGCCCTGGTTGAAGGTGTCGCCAAACATGGTGTCGCCCAGCCCGAAGATACAGAAGTTGACGTGGCTCAGATCGGGGCTATCCGCCTCCAACTTGCTGGCGAACATCTCGGCCATGGTCGGCAAGTCACCGCAACCGAACGTCGAGCAGACAAACACGTAAAAGGTGTCAGCGACGAGCTCCGACGACGAGACGTTGTGCAGTTCGTGCATCTCGCAATCGTGTTCGGCTTGAAGCGCCGCCAACATGTCTTCACACAACACTTCCGCGTTGCCCGACTCAGTGCCATACAGCAGTGCGATCTTCACCCTATCACCTTCTCTCTTGTTCGGCCGCCAAGCCGCCGCCGCTCGCCCGACCTCGACCCGTTCCACGCAGGTGGAGCGGGTTCACACCCCGGAGTTCCGCGCCGGGGCGCGTTGGGCCATCCTGCTGCGCGCGCCGGCTTGCGCGGATGGGGCTACCAGGCAGCCCTAGTTGAGTTGCCCCATATACGTGTTAAGTCGGCCCTTGGCCAGCGCGAATCCGCTTTCCAATGCCTCTGCCTCGGCCAGCGCCGCGTCCAGATTGGTCGCTGAACCGACTTGTATCACGCCGACCATGGCCATGATCTTGTGCGGATCACACACATAGATGTACACGCCTTCGGTCTCGAGTGTGACGCTGAGCTCCTTGTTCAGCGCGCCAGCCCACTCCGCAGCACCGTCCGGCACCAGCACCGAGCGCGAGTTGTGCGCTGGGTCGGTTGGCTCGAAGATCACCGTGTCACCGACGTTCGCTTTCAAGACAGCCGGCTCGAACACCATCGATCCGCCATCGGCACCGGTATTGAGCATCTTCACCCGATGCACGACGGGCTCCGCCGCCGGGCTCTCGGCAGCCGCCGCGTCCACGCTGGCGTCGCCGGCATCGGACTCAGCCGAGGCTGTATCGGCACCCGATTCGAGCGAGGTGTCGACGAGATCGAGGTAGCCGTTCAACCGGCCCTGTGCCATCAGAAACGTGCCTTCCAGCTCCGCC
>JBCCUP010000097.1 GCA_039196715.1 Pseudomonadota bacterium | reverse complement strand
CGTGCACCGTCACGCGGCCAGCCAGTCCCCGGCGTTCGTCAGCGCGGGTCGGAAGTAGGCGACGGCGCGGCGCGCGCCTTCCGCAGCGTCCGCGCGCCAGGGGGATATCCCGTGCACGGCGAGGCGGTGCACGAGGTAGGCGCCGCCGACCGGCGCCTGCACTTCCACGCGCGGGCATGCCTCGAACACGGCACGACGGGCTGCCTGGTAGGCCTCGGTCAGGTCGACGGATGGCCAGTCAGCCGGGTCGAGGCCGTCGAGCGCGGCGGCAAGGCGCTCGCGCATGAGCCGGTGCGAGCCCTCCCACACGGCGAGCGCCGAGGCCCCGTCGGGCGCCGGGGTCCAGGGGAGGCCGAGCACGAAGGCGTGATGTTCGTTGGCGTGGCGGCGGCGCGCCGGGCCGACCGCGTGCAGGCCGTCGACGTGGGCGGCGTCGCGGTTGCGCCGGAAGGCGTGGCTCGCCTCGGACTCGTCCGGGTCGCGGCGCGGGTAGTGCGGGTACACCACGGAGAGTTGAGCGGTGTCCCAGCCTTCGAACGGCGCGGCGTCGCAGGCGGTGATCGCGTCCAGCAGCGCCCGGGGCAGCGGCGGGCCGCCCGGACAGGCGCCGCGCGCATCGTTGTTCAGGAGGTTGACGCCGGCGTACCAGGTGCCACCCGCGCGCAGCCATCGCGCGTTCTCGGGCGCGGCGATCAGGCGTTCGGCGTGGGGAACGGCGTGGGCCAGCCAGGTGTCGAGCCCGGGGATGCTGTCGGCGTGTGTCCAGCCCCGCTCCGCGAAGGCGACGGGATCCACGTCGTCAGTCGGCCTGCGCGACGCGGCTGCCGGTCTCGTCCGGCGGCAGGAAGGCGACAGCGGTTTCCAGCGGGTCGACCGCGACGCCGTTGTGGCGCACCTCGAAGTGCAGGTTCGGGCCGGTGGCGGTGCCGCTCTGGCCGACCGACCCGATCTTCGCGCCCATGCCGATGGTCTGGCCTTTCTCGAGGCCGTCGGCGAAGTCGTCGAGGTGGGCGTAGCGGGTCGACAGGCCGTCGGTGTGGATGATCTCGACGATCCGTCCGTAGCCGCGCTGGTAGCCGACGAAGTTCACCTTGCCCGGCGCACTGGCGTAGACCGGCGTGCCCTTGGGCGCACCGTAGTCGACACCGTTATGCTGTTTCCACTCGCCCGAGACCGGGTGCAGGCGAGGGCCGAAACCCGAGGTGATGCGGGCGAAGTCGACCGGGCGGCGGAAGTAGCGGCTGAGCGGGTCTTCGCGGTGCACGACCCACTGGCCGTCGTCGCCGCGGGCCACGGTCACGGTGAAGCGGGCCAGCGTCAGGCGCGCGAACACGAGGTCCGAGCGGGTCGGCTTGCCGGAGCCAGCGAGCTGCTGATTGAAGGTGATGCGCACCGGCTCGCCGCCGTGCACTTCCTGTTTGAAATTGATCTGCTCGCTGAGGGCGGCCTCGAGCTGGGCGACGACAGCGGAGGGCACGTCGTTGCGCTGGGCCGACTTGGCCAGGCTGTCCTTGATCTTGAAGCGTTCGGTGGTTTCGACTTCACTCTTTGCCGGTTGCAGCAGGTCGGAGCTGAAGCCGTCGTCCTGGCGCTCGATCAGCGCGCGGCGGCCGTTGCCGAGGTGCACCACCAAGGTGTCGACTTCGGTGCTGCGCGCGTTGAAGCGCACGGCCATCCACTGACCCGGCCGCAGCGTGCGGGGGTCGACGGTGCGGGCGAGCGCGTTGGCGAGGTTGGCGCGGTCCCGGCGGGCCAGACCCATCTCGGCCAGCAGTTCATCGAGCGTCGCGCCTTCGGTGATTTCGGCGAGGTCGATGCGGTTGCTCGCAGCAGACGCTTCATCGTTTGCGGTGACGGCGACGGGCGTGAAGAGCAGCAGTGTCCAAAGGGTGAGGGAGCGCGCGATCATGGGGTTGGCGTAACGTATCGTGGCTGATGTATCGCTGCGAATAGACGCGATGGCGACGGAAACGGCCGAGCAGAATACACCAAAAAAATGCTCGTCATGACGGTGTCGCAAGTATTGCGCCAGGCAAAAAACCGCTGTTTTTACGGTGTTTTTGGCCTCGACGCCGTCACCGGCTGGCGCTCCGACCGGCCGGTGTGTGCCGCTGACCGGCAACGCACCGAATCGCGAATATTTTCAAAACAAATGCTTGCGGCGTCATCTGAAAGCAAATGCTTCAGAGTGTGTCGGCAACTGTGCGGGCGTTCGAGCGCGGTGCAAAAAAGTGCCGCCGCGTGTCGTTCCGCGGCCAGCCGGCGCCGTTTCGACCGCCGTGCTTGCCGGGCCACCGGGGCGGTTCAGTCCGGCGAGAGGCGAGAGGCGGCCGGGTGTCCACGGTGACGGGCAGTGGCCGCGCTGCGGTGCCGGTACCGTGGGTGTGCGCGGCCGGGGGTGTGCCCGTATTCACGGTGGGTGTTTCAGTTGCGTTACGCACATGCGGCCAACCTGCCGTGGTTGCGCGACGGACGGGCGCGGTTTACGGTGGGGCCACACATGGCACCTGCCGGCCGGGTTCGGCAGTCCCACCCACCCCTATCACAAGGAGTGAGCCAGTTTGCACCCCGTTCTCTCGACCGTGCTTCAGCGCCTTGGCCTCGGCGTCCTGACCCTCTTCCTCGTCTCCGTCATCATCTTCAGCGCGCTCGAGTTCCTGCCGGGGGATTTCGGTGAGGCGGTGCTCGGCCAGGCGGCCACCGAAGAGACCGTCGCCGCCTTCCGGCGCGAACTCGGCCTCGACCAGCCCGCGATCGTGCGCTATTTCGACTGGATGGGCTCGGTGCTGCGGGGCGACCTCGGCACCTCCTTCTCCGGCCGGGCGGCCTCCGGCGTCGACCGATCGCGCGCCGTGGCCGAGATGATCGCGCCACGGCTGTCCAACACCTTGTTTCTCGCCACCATGGCCGCCGTGATCTCGGTGCCGCTGGCGCTCTTCCTCGGCATCACCGCCGCGCTCAAGCGCAACACGGTTTACGACAAGACGGTCAGCGCCACGACGCTGACCACCATCAGCTTCCCCGAGTTCTTCGTCGCCTACCTGCTGATTCTCCTGTTCTCGTCCTGGTTGCAGTGGTTCCCGTCGCTCGCCAACGTCAGCGACGACACGCCGCTCGGCGAGCGCGCCTACCGCGCGTTTCTGCCGGCCCTCACGCTGACCCTGGTGATCGTCGCGCACATGATGCGCATGACCCGCGCGGCGATCATCAACCTGCTTGCGAGCCCGTACATCGAAATGGCGCGCCTGAAGGGGGCGTCCCCCGCGGACGTGATCCTGCGCCACGCGCTGCCGAACGCCTGGGCGCCGATCGTCAACGTCATCGCCTTCAACCTCGCCTACCTCGTGGTCGGGGTGGTCGTGGTCGAGGTGGTGTTCGTCTACCCCGGCATCGGCCAGTTGATGGTGGACGCGGTCAAGACCCGCGACATCCCGGTGGTGCAGGCCTGTGCGCTGATCTTCGCGGCGACCTACATCCTGCTCAATCTCCTCGCTGACATCATCTCGATTGTCACCAACCCAAGGCTGTTGCATCCGAAATGAGTGATTCCAATCAAGGGTATTCCGCGGTTGCCGAGGCCGGCATGGTGCTCGAGCGCCGGTCGTTGCTGGCGCGGGCGTGGATCGAACTGCGCAAGGCGCCGTTCTCGGCGTGGCTCGGCCTGGTGATCATCATCACCTACGTCATCGTGGCGCTGTTTGCGCCGCTGATCGCGCCCTACGGCGAGGCCGAGGTGCACCCGGAACCGTACGCACCGTGGGGGGGCGACTACCTCTTCGGCACCGACCAGATTGGCCGGGACGTGTTCACGCGGCTGATCTACGGCGCGCGCAACACCGTCGGCATCGCCTTTGTCACGACGATCCTGGCCTTCGCCATCGGCGGTGGCCTCGCGCTCGCCGCGGCGGTGCGCGGCGGCTGGCTCGATCAGGCGTTGAGCCGGGCGGTCGACGTGCTGATGGCCATCCCGAGCCTGATCTTCGCGCTGATGCTGCTGTCGATCACCGGGCCGAGCCTGATCGCGATCATCATGATCATTGCGATCCTCGACTCCACGCGGGTGTTTCGCCTGACGCGGGCGGTGGCGATGAACGTCGTGGTGATGGACTACGTCGAAGCGGCGCGCCTGCGCGGCGAGTCGATCGGCTGGGTCATGCGGCGCGAGATCCTACCGAACATCATGCCGCCGCTGGTGGCCGAGTTCGGGCTGCGCTTCTGCTTTGTCTTCCTGACCATTGCCGCGCTGTCGTTCCTCGGTGTCGGCATCCAGCCACCGACCGCTGACTGGGGGTCGATGGTGCGCGAAAATGCAGGCCTGATCCAATTCGCCCAGTACGACATCAAGGCGGCGATCACGCCGCTGCTGCCGGCCGGGGCCATCGCCCTGCTGACGGTCGGCGTGAACTTCGTCGTCGACTGGTTCCTCCACAAGACAAGCGGGTTGCGCGATGAGCACTGATTCCAAAGGCGATGTGCTGCTCGAGATGCGCGACATCCGCATCGACGGCTTCAGTGACGAGCGCTGGCACGAGATCATCAAGGGCGTCGACCTGACCTTACACCGGGGTGAGGTCATGGGTCTGATCGGCGAATCGGGTGCGGGCAAGTCCACCCTCGGCCTCGCGGCCATGGGTTTTGCGCGGCCGGGCTGCCGGCTGACCAGCGGCACGATCAACTTCGACGGCGTCGACCTGATGGCCGCGACCGAAGCCGAGAAGCGACAGATCTGGGGTGCGCGCATCTGCTACGTCGCGCAGTCGGCAGCCGCGTCGTTCAACCCGGCGCACCGGCTGATCGAGCAGACCACCGAGGCGAGCCAACTGCACAACCTGCAGGCGGCGGCCGAGGCGCAAAACGAGGCGCGCGAGCTGTACCGCGCCATGCAGTTGCCCAACCCTGACACCATCGGCGACCGCTACCCGCACCAGGTCTCGGGCGGGCAGTTGCAGCGTGCGATGACGGCGATGGCGATGGCGTCGAAGCCGGATCTGATCATCTTCGACGAGCCGACCACGGCGCTCGACGTGACCACGCAGGTCGGGGTGCTGGCGGCGATGCGGAGCGTTGTCGAGCAGTTCAACACCGCGGCGATCTACATCACGCACGACCTCGCCGTCGTCGCGCAGATGGCCGACGTGATCAAGGTGCTGCGCTACGGCGAGACCATGGAAGACGCCGACACCCGCACGATGCTGACCGAGCCGAAGCACCCCTACACCAAGTCGCTCTGGGCCGTGCGCTCCTTGCACAAGGACGCGGAGAAGTCCGACGACATCGTGCTCGACGTTCGCAATGTCGACGGCGCCTACGGTGCGGTCAAGGTGTTGCACGACGTGTCGGTGCGCGTGCCGCGCGGCAAGACGGTCGCGGTGGTGGGCGAGTCCGGGTCGGGCAAGTCGACCACGGCGCGGGTCATCACCGGGCTGCTGCCGCCGGTGGCGGGCAAGGTGTTCTTCAACGGCGAGGCGCTGCCCGAGGCACTGAAAGACCGCACGGTCGACCAGCTGCGCCGCATCCAGATGATCTACCAGTCGGCCGACACCGCGATGAACCCGCGCCACACGGTCGGCGAGATCATCGGCCGCCCGCTCGAGTTCTACCACGGCATGAGCGGCAAGGCGGTCGAGAAACGCGTGCTCGAGTTGCTCGAGCTCATCGAACTCGACGCGAGTTTCATCGACCGTTTGCCGTCCGAGCTCTCGGGGGGCCAGAAACAGCGCATCTGCATCGCGCGTGCGCTGGCCGCCGAGCCGGAGGTGATCATCTGCGACGAGGTCACCTCGGCGCTCGACCAGATCGTGCAGGAGGGCATCCTCAACCTGCTGTTGCGCCTGCAGCGCGAGCTCGGCATCACCTACCTCTTCATCACGCACGACATCGCGGTGGTCAAGGCGATCTCCGATGAAATCGTCGTTATGCTCGAGGGCCGCGTGGTGCAGCAGGACATCAAGGACCACGTGCTCAGCCCGCCGCAACCCGAGTACACCCAGCGCCTGTTGGCCTCGGTGCCGGAGATGGACCCGGACTGGCTGACGAACCTGCTCGCCGAGCAGGGCGACACCGTGCTGAGCGCCGACGGCGACTGAGGCGCGAACAACGGCCTCAGCGCAGCGTGGTTTCGAGGTGCTGCGCGGCGGATTGAAGTGCGTGCGCAAGGCGCTCCGCCGCGGGCAGGTGGGCAAACGCGACCAACCCGGCGGCGAAGGCATCGCCTGCGCCGGTGGTGCTCAGGATACGCACCGTGGGCGGTCGACGTGAGCTGACGGTCGTCTGCGTCGCAAGCGTGGCATCGCGTGCGCCGTCGGTGACGGCCGACTCGCGTGCGCCCAACCCGAGCAGACCGACGGCCGCGTCGAGGCTGGAGCGAAACGTGGTCTCGAGCAGCCGCTCCGCCTCGCGCCGGTTCACGACCACGGCGGGACCGTGCATCGCGATGAGTTCGCGGAGCGCCGCCACCTTCACCTCCGACGCCGGCACGATCGTCACCGGCCCGGACGCCGCTGCCATGATGGCGTCGAGGCACGCCACACCGGCGTTGCCGTCCAGCACAACAGGGCCCTCGAAGCCGCTGACGAGGTCACACAGCCACGCGCGCCGCGTTCGCGAGACGGCGTCCCACTGCTGACAATCGGCAACGGCGGCGAAACGCTCGCCGTCCGGTCCCTCGAGCGTGATCACCTGGTCGGTGTTGCCCGGATAGGGTTTCAGGTGGCGGCAATCGACGCCTGCGCCAGCCAACTCCTCGAGCAGTTCCGAGGCGGCCGTGTCCTCGCCCAGGGCCCCCACCAGGGTCGCAGCGCAGTCGTGCTGAACCAGCGCGCAGGCGATGTTCGCAGCCACGCCCCCCACCCGCTGGACCACCGACCCCGGCACGTCGTCACCCACCGCGAGGGGGGCTGACGCGGTCGCGAGGGTGTCGCGTACCACGGCGCCGATGCACAGCACGCTCGGGGCTGCCTCGTTGTCGGAAGGGGGTCGCGGGGGCGTCATCGGCGGTTCTCTGGCGAGGGGGTGTCTGCAGTGGCCCGCGGCGCTCAAATCCGGGCGCCACGGGCCGCTAAGAAGGGTACCGAACTCGAACCCGTCCGTCTCGCTGACCGTGTCCGGGTGCGGGGACCGCGTTGCCAGGCGAATCGCATGCAGGGACCACACCACCGCAGTCGACAGGCGGCCCTCTGGGTCGGCGCCCTGCTGCTGTGCGCGGGTGCCGTTGAAGGGGTGCTGTGGTGGCGGGCCGCGAGCGATGCCGACGAGGCCGCAGCGCGCGGTGGCAACACGCTGAGCACGCGCCGTGCGACCGAGAAGCCCGCTGTTACCACTCCCGCCGCTGGCGCCTTGCGCGCGCCGGCGCCGCGCCGTGCGTCAGCGCGGGTGGTCGACGTGGAACCGCTGCGCGAACCCGAACCGCTCGAGCCGGCCGAGGAGCCGGTCGTCGACGAGGACGCCGCCGAGCCGCCGACGCCGAACGTCGAGGAAATCGACCTGATGGCGTTGCTCGAATCAAACGGGTCGGATGACGCCCCGGCCGCTGCGGCCGGCGACGCGGCCGAGTCGAGCGCAACGTCGACCTCAGACGCGGACTCGGACACCGCCGCTGACGCCGACGACGGCGCAACCGACGACACGTTCAGTTTCGGTCGCGGCACGGTCACGTCAACCACGGTCTTTCGGGTGTTGCCGGGCGAAACGGTGGAGACCTTCCTCTGGCCCTGGCCCGGTTCGCGCGACCACGGCGTCGCGGTGCCGTCGGTGAGTTGCGACGCGCAGGACGCCGTGCGCATCGACAAGGCGTCGCAGTTGTATTTGCTGAACGACGCGCGCTACCGCATTTTCTGCCTTGCGCCGGGTGACTACACCGCGCTCGCCTCGCTGACGATCGAGTCGCTGAGCGGCACGGCGGCGCAGCCGCGCGTGGTGCGGCTCGACAACGACCTGATCGAGTCGGCCATCGCCCTGGCCGGTGCCGACGACGCCGATCTGCCCACCTTGCCTCCGACGCTGGTGCGCAACAGCGACCACTGGCAGTTCATCGGCGTGCGCTGGGCCGACCCGACATCGCCGCTCGTGGTCGATAACGCGGATGCAGTGCTGATCGACCGTTCGCGTATTGCAACCCGTGATCAGGGTGTGGTGGTGCGGGACAGTGACGCGTTCCGCCTGCAGCGCAGTCTGGTCACCGGCCTCGAATCCGCGCACGCCGATTGCCTCTCGGTCAGCCTCGGCAGCGATGTGGCCTTTGATCTGAGCAACTCGGAGTTCAACGGCTGTCACCGCGCGGTCTCCGTGACGGCGACCGGTGGCGCGGTGTTCGATGCGGTCTCGATCGCCGGCAACGAGTTCCACCGCGGCGCCGGGCTCGGCGATCAGTGCGACGCTGTCGGCGTCTCGCTCGACGGTGCCGGGGCCGATCCGGACGCCGGTGTGCAGGTGCGCGACAACCGCTTTTCGGGCTGGCAGGCCAACACGGCCTGCGCCGGCCAGGCCGGCGCGGCGCTGCAGGCCTCGGCTGCCACCGGGGGACTGGTGCTCGAGCACAACGTGATGTGGGACAACGCGCGAGGCGTGGTGTTGGACAGCGGGGCTGGCACCGCGCACCTTGGCGACAACGTCGTGGTCGGCACGGGCGACGGGCTCGGCATCCGCATCGGCACCGGCACTGCGCGGGTCACACTGCAGAGCAACCACGTGGTGCGCGTCGCGCAGTGGCTGCAGTCGGAGCGGGCGCCGATGACACTCGCGTGCAACCTCATCGCGACCAGCGGCCTGCCCAGCGCGCAAGTCAGCGCGGAGACGGAGCTGTCACCGAACAGCTACCTCAGCGCCCAACCCGGTGTGCTGTCGGCCACCAACGGCGGTGACCAGGTGCTGAGCGCCGCTGCTACGGTGCTCGGACCGGTGTGCGTGACCGCCACCGTGTTGAGCGACCCGACCGAGCAGTGCCTCGACCACGCGGCGCGCGACCCGGCGACGGTCACGTGCGGCTCGGACCACTGGGGCGCCGAGTAGGGTTCGGCGGCGCGGTGCGCTAGGCTGTCGCACACCACCCCGCGCTTTGACCCACCCGACCGTGACCCTGCACGCGCTTCCGGTTCCCCTGCGATTCAATCACCCCGTCGTGTTGCTCGGCGGCGGCTGGGTCGACCTCGCCTTGCTCGACCGGCTGGCGCGGGCCGGCAGCCCGCTGGTGGCGGCCGACGGCGGCGCCAACTGCCTCGCCGACAGCGACGTGAAGCCCGACGCCATCATCGGCGACCTCGACTCGCTCATGGACCCGGCGCGTTGGCGCGATCGGACCCGGTTGGTGCGCCTCGAGGAGCAGGAGACCACCGACCTCGAGAAATGCCTGTACAGCGTCGAAGCGCCGCGCTTCATCGGGCTCGGCTTCACCGGTCGCCGACTCGACCACACGCTGGCCGCGCTGCATGTGCTGTTGCGCTTCGCGCAGACCAAACCGGTGGTGCTGGCCGGCGAGCACGACTGGGTCTGGGTACCGCGGCAGTCGGTGTCCCTGCACCTGAAGCCCGGCCAGCGCCTCTCGCTCTTCCCGCTCGCGCGCACCGCCTTCAGCCACTCGCGCGGCCTCGCGTACCCGCTCGACGGCCTGGTGCTCGCCCCGGGGGAGGCGATCGGCACCTCCAACGCCGTCACCGCCTCACCGGTCGAGCTCGGCTTCGCCGGCCCGGCCGACCCTGCGTGCGCGGTGATGCTGCCGCGCGCCGCGGGTGACATGCCGGGATCGTGGTTCGACAGCCTCTGAGTCCGCCTGCCGTCGGCGCCCGTCCCGTGTGGCACCCGGTGCGGCTGGCGAGGGGCCGTGCGCCACCGCTCCGAGGCCGCCGTGCCTGTGACGTCGTCGCGCCATAATTTGGCGAGATTCGGTGTCTGGATGGTGGGGTGGGGTGCTAGTGTGCGGAGCTTGGCGAATGCCCGCTGGAGCGCATCCTCATGACCCGATACTCCGCCTGGAGTGTGTTCAAGAATGGCCTGACCGGCCAGCGCGGATGGGAGCGGGCGTGGCGCGACCCCGAACCGAAAGCGCACTACGACGTCGTCATCGTCGGCGGCGGCCTGCACGGCCTCGCGACCGCCTACTACCTGGCGAAGAACCACGGTGTGCGCAACGTGGCGGTGCTCGAGAAGGGCTGGCTCGGCGGCGGCAACGGCGGCCGCAACACCACGATCGTGCGCTCCAACTACTTCATGCCGGGCAACCGCGACTTCTACGAGCACTCACTCACGCTTTGGGAAAACCTCTCGCACGAGCTGAACTACAACGTGATGTTCAGCCAGCGTGCGCACATCTCGCTGCTGCACAGCCCGGGCGCGCGTGACGCGGCGGCGCGCCGCTACAACACCATGCGGCTGACCGGCTCCGACGGCGAGCTCTGGGACCTCGCGCGGCTGAAGCGCGAAGTGCCGCACTTGAACTATGCGCCCGACGCGCGCTTCCCGATCATCGGCGCCGCCGTGCAGCCGCGGGCCGGGACCGCGCGGCACGACGCGGTGGCCTGGGGTTACGCGCGCGCAGCGGACCAACTCGGCGTCGACATCCTGCAGAACTGCGAAGTCACCGGTGTGCGCCGCGACGGCGGGCGCGTGACCGCGCTCGAGACCAGCCGCGGCGAGGTGCGGGCCGACAAGGTCGGCTTCGCGGTGGCGGGCAACACCTCGCGGCTCTGGCAGATGGCCGACCTCGGCGGCTTGCCGATCGAGTCGCACAAGCTGCAGGCCTTTGTGTCCGAACCGCTGAAACCGCTGCTAGACCAGGTGGTGGTCTTCGGCGTGGGCGGCGCGCACTTCTACATCAGCCAGTCCGACAAGGGTGGCATGGTGTTCGGCGGCGACATCGATTGGTATAAGTCCTACGCGCAACGCGGCAACCTGCCGATCGTGCAGGACACCGCGGAAGCCGCAACATCCATCCTGCCGTGCCTCGGGCGGGTGCGGCTGCTGCGGCACTGGTCGGGGGTCATGGACATGTCGATGGACGGCTCGCCGTTCATCTGCAAGACCCCGCTGTCGAACCTCTACCTGAACGCCGGTTGGAACTACGGCGGCTTCAAGGCGAGCCCGGGGTCGGGCTGGTATTTCGCTGACCTGATCGCCAACGACCGGCCGGATGACACCATCGCGCATTTCACCCTCAACCGCTTCGAGCGCGGCGTCATCATCGACGAACGCGGCGCCGGGCCCGATCCGAAACTGCACGGGTAAGCTGGCATGCTTCGCATCAATTGTCCCTTCTGTGGCGAGCGTGACCACAGCGAGTTCACCTACGGCGGCGACGCCAGCATCCGCTACCCGGCGCTCGACGCCCCGGCCGAGGTCTGGCACGACGCCGTGTTCCTGCGCGACAACGTGCGCGGCCTGCAGCGCGAAACCTGGCACCACGTCAGCGGCTGCCGGCAGTGGCTGGTGGTCGAGCGCGACACCCTGACCCACGAGATCGTGTCGGTCACGGCGGCCCACCCGGGCGTGGCCGCGGCACTGGAGGGCGAGCAATGAGCGCGGTGCGACTCGACGGCGGTGGCCGCATCCAGCGCGACGCCGCGCTGGCCTTTCAGTGGGATGGCCGGGGGTTGCTCGGCTTCCAGGGCGACACCCTCGCTTCGGCCCTGTTGGCCAACAACGAGTGGGTCGTGGCGCGCAGCTTCAAATACCATCGGCCGCGCGGGGTCATGTCCGCCGGGGTGGAAGAGGGCGGCGCGCTGGTCACGGTCGGCAGCGGTGCACGCACCGACGCCAACGTGCGCGCGACCACCCAGGAGCTGTACGCGGGCCTCGAGGCCTTCGGCCAGAACGCCTGGCCCAACGTCCGCAACGACGTCGGCGAGGTCAACAACCTGCTCGGCCGCTTCTTCGCCGCGGGCTTCTACTACAAGACCTTCATGGGCCTGCCGCCCTTCGAATGGGGCAAGGGCACCGGCCTCTGGATGCAGTACGAGAAGATCATCCGCCGGGCCGCGGGCATGGGCCGCGCCTCGCGCGAGCCCGATCCGGACCACTACGAGCTCGCGAACGACTTCTGCGATGTGCTGGTCGTCGGCAGCGGGCCGGCGGGGCTCGCTGCGGCGCGCGTCGCGGCCGAAGCGGGGCTCGACGTGCTGTTGGTCGAGCAGGACGCGGTGCTCGGCGGCGACTACCTGAACCAGCCCGCCGACGCGGACACGTCGCGCGAGCAGGCCGTGGCCGCGCTGTCGGCCGCCGGGGTGCGCACGCTGACCCGCACCACCGCCTTCGGCCTCTACGACGGTGGCGTGGCGGGCCTGCTCGAGCGGGTCTCGGACCACCTCAGTGCGCCCTCGGTGCACCAGCCGCGGCAGCGCTTCTGGACGGTGCGCGCGCGCCACACGGTGTTGGCGACGGGCGCGATCGAACGGGTCATGGCCTTCGGCAACAACGACCGCCCGGGCATCCTGAACGCGAGTGCGGCGCGCAGCTACCTGCAGCGCTATGCGGTGCGCGTCGGCTCCAGGCTCGCCATCGCCACCAACAACGACAGCGCCTATGCCACCGCGATGGAGCTCGCGGCGAGCGGCGCGTCGGTCCGGGTGCTGGACGCACGGGCGCGGATCGACGAGGCGGTGGTCGCCAGTGCGCGCGCGGCCGGCGTTCAGATCGATTACAACACCGCCCCCCTCGCGGCGCACGGCCGCAAGCGCGTCGATGGGCTGACCACAGCGCGCGCCGACGGTGCGGGCTGGGCACCCGGCGCGCGGATCGACTGCGACGCGTTGCTGGTGTCCGGCGGGTGGTCGCCGGTGGTCAACCTGCTCTCGCACCGGCAGGTCAAGCCGGTCTGGCACGCCGAGACGGCGTGCTTCCTGCCGGCCGACACCGACGAGCCGATCAGCATGGCGGGCAGCGCCGCCGGGGTCTGGGTGACCACCGATTGCATCCGCTCGGGCCAGGCGGCGGGCGCCCGCGCGGCGCAGCAGCTTGGCCGCACCGTCACGCCGGTGGCAGCGCCGGCAGCGGGCGGCTGGACCACGCCGATCAAGCCGGTCTATGAAGTGCGCGTCACCGGGCGCAGCGACAAGGCCTTCATCGACCCGCAGCACGATGTCAGCACCGAGGACGTCCGGCTCGCGCACCGCGAGGGCTACGTGTCCGTCGAGCACATGAAGCGTTACACCACGCTCGGCATGGCAACCGACCAGGGCAAGATGGGCAACATCATCGGGCTCGCGTTGATGGCCGAGGCGCTCGGGCGCGAGATCCCCGAGGTTGGCACGACCACCTTTCGCCCGCCCTACACGCCGGTGTCGATCGGCGCGCTGCGCGGGCGGCACGTCGGCGCGCACTTCCGCCCGTTGCGGGTCACACCGATGCACCAGTGGAACCTCGACCACGGTGCCACCATGACGATGGCCGGGTTGTGGCACCGGCCGTGGTACTACGCACGCGCCGGGGAGGGCATCTCGGAAGCCTATGTGCGCGAGGCGACCACCGTGCGCGCGAGTGTCGGGCTTGTGGATGTGACCTCGCTCGGCAAGATCGCCATTCAGGGGCCCGACGCCACCGAGTTCCTCAACCGGGTCTACACCAACCCCTTTGCCAAGCTGCCGGTCGGCAAGGCGCGCTACGGCATCATGCTGCGCGACGACGGCATCGTGATGGACGACGGCACGACCTGGCGGCTGGCCGAAGACGACTACTTCATGACCACCACGACCGCGCACGCCGGGTCGGTCATGGCGTTTCTCGAAGAGCTGCTGCAGACGCGCTGGACCGACCTCAGAGTGCACCTGACCTCGGTGTCCGAACAGTGGGCGGGTGTGGCGGTGGCCGGGCCGCAATCGCGCGAGGTGCTCGAAGCGGCGCTCGAGGACGCGGCCGTGGTCAGCAACGACGCGCTGCCGTTCATGGGTGTGGTCGAGGCGCGCTTTCGCGGCGGTATTCCGTGCCGCATCGCGCGCATCAGCTTCTCCGGGGAGCGGGCCTTCGAGGCCTACGTGCCGGCCGACTACGCGCCCGCGATGATGGTCCTGCTCTGGCCCGAGACCGAGCAGCGCGGTGGCTGCCTGTACGGGCTGGAAGCACTCGGTGCGCTGCGCATCGAGAAAGGCCATGTGACCGGGGCCGAGCTCGACGGCCGCGTCACCATCGACGATGCCGGGCTAGGCAAGATGGCGTCGCCCAACAAGCACTTTGTCGGCAGCGCCTTGCGCAAGCGACCGGAACTCGAGCGCACCGACCGGCCGCAGTTGGTCGGTATCTTCCCGAAGAACCGGGACGAGACCTTCAACGCCGGCAGTGTGCTGATGCGCGAGGACGAGCCGGTCGGCCTCGGCGAGGGCTGGATCACCGGCGTGACCCACTCGCCGGCGCTCGGGCACTGGATCGGCCTCGGCTTCATTGCTGGCGGCCACACGGCCTGGGAAGGCAAGACGGCGGTCGCCGCCGACCCGGTGCGTGACAGCAGCGTGGCGGTGGAGATCGTCTCGCCCCACATGTACGACCCGAGTGGAGAGCGCATGCATGGCTGACCTCGCGATCAGACAGTCTGCCCTGGAGGGGCGCGTGCCCGCGGGGCACATCGGTGAGCCGGGGCGCACCGGCGTCCACTTCG
>JBCCUP010000096.1 GCA_039196715.1 Pseudomonadota bacterium | reverse complement strand
AGCAAGGGCAAGAAAGTCCCGACCTTGCCCGAGTTGTTCGCCGTTGTTGACGGCCAGCTCTACCTCAACAGCAGCCCGGCTGCGCACAACAAGCTCTTTCTCGCCGACACCGAGAACGTGATCCGCAAGGGCGAGAAGAACTGGAAAACCATCTTCGCAACCTCACGCGAAGCCCTGCTTGCGCAGTAGGACGTAAGTGGTACTACGTGCCCCTCAAACGCTGTTGGGGGGCGAACCGCGGCGCTGCGGTGTTGTCAGAGCTGGCATGTCTTCAACACCAAAGCGCCGCCCATGGGTCACGCCAAACTGAAACCGCTCATGTCAGAATCCGCATCCGCCGAACCGGTTGCGAGGACCCTGGTTGTCGAAGACGACGCCAACATCCTCAACCTGCTCAGTGCGTACCTCGAAAGCGCAGGCCACGAGGTGGTGGTGGCGTCGGATGGCAAGGTGGGGCTGGCGCTGGCACTGGCCGAGCGCTTCGACCTCTGTGTGCTGGACGTGATGCTGCCGCACACGCACGGCACCGAGATCGCCACGGCGATGCGCGAGAGTGGCATCGACACGCCGGTGGTGTTTCTGACCGCGCTTGGTGCGGAGACCGACATCCTGAACGGCTTCGACGCGGGCGCTGACGATTACCTGGTCAAACCCTTTTCCCCGCGCGAGCTGCTGGTGCGCATCGAAGCCATCCTGCGGCGCAGCGCGGGTCAGCCGCGCCAACACGCCGAGGCCCTCGATGTCGGGCCGCTCTCGCTCGACGAAGCCGAACTGACCTGCCAGGTCTCCGGTGCCTTCGTCGACCTCACACCGCACGAGTTCCGCATTCTGCGGCAGCTGGTGGCGAGCCCGAACCGCGTGTTCTCGCGCAGCGCCCTGATCGCCTGCCTGTACGGTTCCGAGCACGCGGTCAGCCCCAAGGCCATCGACGTGCACGTGCACCACCTGCGCACCAAACTCGGCGACGGCGTTGGGGCGATGATCCAGACTGTGCGCGGGTTTGGTTACAAGTTGGCGCCGCGCGCGCTGGAGGCAGCGGAGGCCGCCGGTGGGTAGTCGCCTGCGCCAGTGGCCGTGGCTCACGCTGCAGATCATCGTCGCGAACGTCGTGATCATTCTCGGCCTGGCGGCAGTCTGGTACTGGGCCTTCATGTACCAGAGCACCATGTACTCCGACCGCTTGATGAGCACGTTCAACATCGAGCCCGGGCAACTCCACGCGATGTACGTCGACGACGTCGAGCGGCAGCTGTGGACCAGTGTGCTGATCGGCCTGCTCGCCGCAACGGTCGCGTCGATTGGCCTTGCCTGGGTGATCGTGCGGCCGCTGCGCGCGCTCGCGCGCGCGACCGATCGCCTGCGGCACGGGGACTACGGCATTCGCTCGTCCGTGACGCGGGGCGAGGTTGGCAACCTTGCGGGCAACATCAACGCTCTCGCGGCGGCACTCGAGCAGGAGGAACGACGCCGAACCCAGTACATGGCCGACCTCAGCCACGAGCTGCGCACGCCGATCACGAACCTGCGCGGCTACACCGAGGGGCTCGAGGACGGCGTGGTGCAACCGGATGAGCGGTTTTTCAAATTGATGGCGGGCGAGTTGAGTCAACTCACAGCCCTGACCCGCACCATCGACACCCTCGAACTCGCCGCGCTCGCGCAGGAGGCGGACACGGCGACGGCGTCCGTGGCAGAACACCTCAGCGACGCAGTGGCACGTTGGGAGGGCCGCTTTGCCAAACGTGCACTGGCCATCGAAGTGCGGGTCGACGACGCAGTGGCGTCGCAGCAGTTGGCGGTGTCGGCCAACAGCCTGCGTCAGATCATCGACAACCTGATGTCCAACATGGTGCGCTACGCGCAGCCAACGGACGCCTGCGTGATCGAGGCCTCCCCCGGCGCACGCGTTTGCACACTCGCGCTCAAGTTTTGCAACTACGCTCCCGATGTGGACGACGCGGCGCTGCCCTACCTGTTCGATCGCTTCTACCGCTTGTCGAGCAGCCGAACGCGGGCCCCCGAGGAGCACGCCAGTGGCCTCGGCCTCGCCATCGTCAAGCAACTGTGCATGGCCGCGGGCGGGCGCGTGCGCGCGTCGCTCGACAACGACCGCCTGGTCATCACCGTCGAACTGCCGACCGTCTCGGGCAACACGGCCATGGCGACGGTGGATGCTTCGGTGCGCGGCGCCGCCTGAGCACGCGGCTTGAACGCGCGGGCGGGCGCCTGCGACCCCAAGCTACCCGTCGATGAACTGTTTGGCGGCCTCGGCGTAGTCGGGGTGCCAGCGGCTCAGCGGGGGGCGGTTCTCGATCAGGTCGCCCGTGGCCCAGGCGATGCGCCGTTCGTCTCGCGCGCGTGGCGTCTCGTTGTCCGGGCAGAGAATGTAGAAGTCGCCGCGTGACAGGCTCTCGATCAGAAAGTCCGCGGTTTGCTCGGGTGTCCAGGCCTCAATGGGTTTCTCCGCGAGTCCGATCATCGGTGTGTGCACGAAACCCGGCACCAGCAGGTGGGCGCTCAGCGAGGGGTTGTCGGCGTTTCGCAGCTCGTGCGCAAGGGCCTCGGTGAACGCTTTCAGCGCCGCCTTGCTCACGTTGTAGCCGGGGTTGCCGGGCGGCGTGGTGATGCCCTGCTTGGAGCCGGTGTTGATGATGGCGCCCGGCCGACCGCGCGCCAGCATGCGCTCGGCAAAGACCTGCGTGCCGTGGATCGGCCCCCAGAGGTTGACGTCCAGCATCGTGGTCCACGGCGCCAGTTCGCCGAGGCACGCGGAGCGCTGACCGACACCGGCGTTGTTGACCAGGATGTCGGTGCCGCCGAAGCGCTCGGCCACGCGCGCCTCGAGCGCAACCCACTGGGCGCGGTCGCTCACATCCACCGCTTCCAGCATCACGTCGGCCGCACCGTGCGCGCGGATCGGTGCCTCGGCTGCCGCGAGGGCGTCGGCGTCGCGGTCCACCACCACCACGCGCATGCCGATGGACGCGAAGCGGGTGGCGATTGCCAGGCCGATACCGGAGGCGCCGCCGGTGACGACGGCCACCGAGTCGGCGGTGAGGGCAGGGTGGGTCATGCGTGGTCTCCGGTGGGGTGGGGCCGCGGTGCAGGCGCCCCGGGTGAAGCATCGATTGCCCGCAGGCGGGTGGCCCGCTCAGGGCGCCGCGGCCGTCTCCGGTTGCTCTGCGAGCTGAAGTGACAGCATGCCATCCATGCCCAGCGCGGTAAAAATGCCGCGTGTGACGTCGGCGAGGTGGGCGTTGTACGCCTGAATCGGTTCACCCATGCCGACGCGGTCCACCTCGGTGCGGAACGGGCGGGTGCCGGGCGCGGCGTCGACCACCTTCAACACGGCGTCGGCTACCAGCTGCGGCGCCTGCTGCGGGTTGTCGTCGAGAAAGGCCGCAAAGCCCTCGAGCGCTGCGTGCGGTGCGTGTGCCATCTCGCCGTAGCCGGCATCGCGGTCGGTGTTCTGCGGGTGGACCAGATTGCCGAAGAAGTTGGTCGGGAAGCCACCCGGTTCGATGATCGCGACGTCAACACCGAACTGGCTGAGCTCGATTCGGTAGTTCTCGGTCAGGGCCTCAACCGCCCATTTGCTCGCATTGTACGGGCCGTAGAACGGCATCGTGACGCGACCGAGCAGGCTTGAGATGTTGAGGATCAGACCGGATCGCTTGTCGCGCATTGCCGGCAACACGGCGCGGCACATGCGGTGAACGCCGTAGACGTTGATGTCGAAGACGCGGTGGAGCTCGTCGGCGGAGAAGTTCTCCTGCAGGCCGTGCACCCCGACGCCCGCGTTGTTGATCAGCACATCGATGTGACCGAGAGAGGCCGTCGCAGCGGCGACACCGGCTTCAACCGACGCCCCGTTCGTGACATCGATGTCGACGGTTTCAACACCCAGCGCGCGCAATTGGGTTGCAGCGTCGGCATTGCGCCCCGCGGGGTCGCGCACGGTGCCAACGACGCGGTGGCCAGCGGCCACCAGCGCCTCGACGGTCAAGTGGCCGAAGCCGCTGCTCGCACCGGTGATCAGAATGTTCATGGCGGTCTCTCCTGTGGGGTGCCCCTGGCGTGGGGCGTTGCGTGGAGGAGAGCTTAGAGTTGACCCACAAAGAGCAACAGTGGTTAAAATTAGAAACTATGGTTCAAGAAAATAGAACGATAACACTGGCAGCGCTCCGCAGTTTTCACTCGGTTGCGTCCCTGGGCGGGGTCAGCGCCGCGGCCACGCGCCTTGGGCTGGCCAAGTCGGGTGTCAGCCGGCACGTGGCCCAGCTCGAGGCGCAGCTCGGCGTGCGCCTGCTCGAGCGCGGGGCACGCTCGGTGAAACTCACGCCGGTCGGCGCGCGCCTGCACACGCGGATCCGCTCGATCCTCGCGGAGGTCGATCTGCTGAGCGACATCGCGCGCGAGGAGAGTGGCGCGGTGTCAGGCCGGGTCACGGTCGCGGCGACACCGGAGTTCGGCGGGCTGCTGGCCACGCGTTTCTTCCCGGCGGTTCGCGAACACCATCCGGGCTTGCAATTGACCTTGCGCCCGTCCTACGCCTTCGAGGACATGCAGGACCCGCGCACCGACCTCGCCTTCCGGGTCGGCAGTTTCGACGACGACCGGCTCGTTGCGCGGCAGCTCGGTGCCTTCCGCAGCTGGGTGGTCTCGACGCCCGCGCTCGCGCGGGCGGCGCCGGTCTCGACCGTGGCCGAGCTCGCCCGCGCGCCGTGTCTGATTTTTCGCAGCGACCAGGCACACACGGTATGGCACCTGTTCTCGCACGACGCGGAGTCCAGCGTGGACGTCAGTGGGCACTACTCGGCGCGCAGTTTGACCATCCTCTACCAGTGGGCGCTTGCGGGACTCGGTTACGCCCTGCTGCCGCACTTCATGCTGACCGAGGCGCTGGCCTCGGGCGCGCTGGTGCGCAGCGTGCCGGCCTTCGCGTCCAAGCCCATGCCGGTCTTCCTCAGCTACCGGCCCGGCAGCCGCGGCGTCGCGCGGCTCGACGCTGTGCTGTCGCTTGCAGAGCGCGAGGTGCCGGCGCTGCTGGAGGCCGTTGGTGGCGACTGATTCGGCTCGGTTCGGGTTCGTTTTTCGAGTATCGCGGTGGTTTTACCGGTTGCGCTGAGCGGCTGCGGTCAGCGGTTGGCGTGGTGGCGCGACGTCCGTGGGATGTCATATGCGGTCGAACAGGCGCGCGGGCCGGCCTCGATGCTCGGCACTATAGCGCCGGTGCACGCAATCGGCACAGGATTGCAGTGAATGATGAAAATGTATGCATGATTGTTATTATTGTATTGGCGTGAGCGGGTCGATTCGAGCAGATTAGCGTGCCGCACGGAGACGGTATCTTTCGATTTAATCGAGGAAAAATTGATGAAACTACACAACACAGCTCTCTCGCTGGCAATGGGCGTTGCACTGTCGACCACCGCTGCTGCGACCGAGTTGACGATTGCGATCGTGAACAACGGTCACATGATCAACATGCAGAAAGTTGCAGAAGCCTACACCGCAGAGACCGGCGTCAAGCTGAACTGGGTCTCGTTGGAAGAAGGCGTGCTGCGCGAGCAGGTCACCTCTGACACCGCCACCGGCGGCGGCCAGTACGACATCATCAACATCGGCATGCAGGAAGCGCCCATCTGGGGTGCAGCCGGCTGGATCGAGCCGCTGGAGTTCGGTGCCGACTACGACGTTGACGACATCCTGCCTGCCATGCGTGCCGGCCTGTCACACGACGGCACCCTCTACGCTGCACCGTTCTACGGTGAGTCGTCCATGGTCATGTACCGCAAGGATCTGGCTGACGCAGCAGGCGTGACCATCGCTGACAACGACTCCTGGGAGAACGTGAAGGCTGCAGCCGCAGCGATGCACGATCCCGACAACGGCATCTACGGCGCGTGCTTGCGCGGCAAGCCCGGCTGGGGTGACAACGGTGCGTTCATCACCACGGTTGCGAACTCCTTCGGCGCGGCCTGGTTCGACAAGGACATGAAGCCACAGCTCGATTCGGCTGAGTGGAACGCGGCTGTCAACTTCTACGTGGATCTCTTGAGCAGCTACGGGCCGCCGGGCTCTGAGGGCAACTCCTTCAACGAAATCCTCGCGCTCTACAACGAAGACAAGTGCGGCCTCTGGATCGATGCGACCATCGCAGCGTCTTTCCTCGAGAACCCGAACGTCGCCTACGCGCAGTCGCCGAACGCGGGCAACCCGGTTGGCGCCAACTGGCTCTGGGCCTGGGCCATGGCTGTCCCTGCGGGCTCCCCGAACGCGGATGCCTCAAAAGCGTTCATCGAGTGGGCCACGTCGAAAGACTACGTCCAGGCCGTTGCTGCGCACCCGGACTTCGGTTGGGGTTCTGTCCCGACCGGCCAGCGCGCGTCAACCTACGCGATTCCCGAGTTCCAGGCTGTCGCCAAATTTGCAGCTGCTGAAATGGCAGCCATCGAATCGGCTGCACCGGAGCCCACCGATCTCAAGCCGTACGTTGGTGTGCAGTTCGTCGCCATTCCGGAGTTCCCGGAAATCGGTGGCGCGTTCGGTCAGGAAATGGCAGCAGCCCTCTCGGGTGCCAAGTCTGTCGAAGACGCACTGGCAGCGGCTCAAGCAGCAGCCGACGCAATCATGAGCGAAGCGGGCTACTACTGAGCACAGGTAGCGGGCCCCGGGCTCGGCGGGACACCCGTCGGGCCCTTTTTTTCCGAACGCAACGGCACACGCCCGTCGCGTTTGCCGCCAGCAGCTGGCGTTTCGATTCGATCCTCCCTCCACCGTTCCCATCAACACCAAGGGGTCCTTGAGCGATGTCTGACCGTAGGCTCCCCCGTTTGCTGCAAACCCCAGCGGTAATTCTGCTGTTGCTCTGGATGCTCGTGCCGCTGAGCATGACGCTGTACTTCTCGTTCATCCGCTACGTGTTGAACAGCCTTCGGCGCCCCGAGTGGACGCAGCCAAGCCTGAGCAACTGGCGCGGGTTTGGAAACTACGAATACGTCCTGTTCAAAGCCAAAGACTTCTGGCTGGCGGTTGAGAACAGCTTGTTCATCGTCAGCAGCATCCTCGTTGCGACGGTGGTGCTCGGTCTGGCACTGGCGATGCTGGTCAACCGCACGTTCCCCGGTCGCGGCATCGTCCGCGTGTTGTTGATCTCGCCCTTCTTCGTGATGCCCGCCGTCAACGCGGTGCTCTGGATCAACATGATCCTCGACCCCGTCCTCGGGCTGAACGGGATCGCGGTCGGTGCCATCAACGAAACCGTCGCCGGCCTCCGCGATTTCCCGGTGCTCGGTGCCTTCTTCTCGCTCTGGCCCGTGCTCGAGCCGATTTCCTTCCGCGGCACGGACACCTCGGCCTACGCGGTCATCATCATGGTGACCTGGCAGTGGACACCCTTCGCCGTGTTGATCTTCATGACGTCCTTGCAGTCGGAAGACGAGCAGCAGAAAGAGGCCGCAATTCTCGACGGTGCCAACGCCTGGTCGCGTTTTCGCAACCTCACGCTGCCGCACCTGGCGCGGCCCATTGCGATCGTCGTGATGATCCAGTCGATCTTCCACCTGTCGCTGTACGCCGAGATCGAGATCGTCAGCCGGGGCAACGGCAACAAGAACCTGCCCTACCTGATCGGCGAGTTCACGTCGAACAACATTGGCGCGGCGAGCGCAACCGGCATTTTTGCCGTCATCCTGGCCAACATCGTGGCGATCTTCCTGCTGCGCATGGTCGGCAAGAACCTGATGGACTGACGCCATGGCTACGATCGATCACACCTCGTCATTCGGCAGGATCTTCTGGCCTGTGCTGGCCTGGACCATCGCGCTGATCTTCTTCTTCCCGATCTTCTGGATGGTGTTCACCAGCTTCAAGACCGACGCCGACGCGGTCAAACCCGAGTTTCTCTTCAGCTTCACGCCGACGCTGGAGAACTACCTCAACATGACCGAGAACTACGACTACTGGCGCTTTGCGACCAACTCGGTCATCACCTCGGTGTTTGCAACGGCGTTGGCGCTGATCGTCGGGGTGCCGGCGGCCTACGCAATGGCCTTCAACCCGAGTCGGCACACCAAGGACATCCTGGTTTGGATGCTGTCGACGAAGATGCTGCCTGCGGCGGCGGTGCTCTACCCGATGACCTACCTGACCAAGAACTTCCTCGGTGTGTTCGACACACACTTTCTGGTGATCATCGTGCTGTGCCTGATCAACCTGCCGATTGTGATCTGGATGCTGTTCACCTACTTCAAGGAAATTCCAAAGGAGATCATCGAAGCGGGAAAGATGGACGGCGTCAGCACCTGGGGTGAGATCAAGGACATCCTCATTCCGCTTGCGTGGGGCGGCGTCGCCTCGACGGCGCTGCTCTGTTTCATCTTCTGCTGGAACGAGGCGTACTGGACCGTGCGTCTGACCACCACCGAAGCGGCAACGCTGTCCAAGCTGATCGAGGGCAACCGCGCACCGGAGGGCCTCTTCTTCGGGCGGCTCTCGGCGGTGTCGACCGCGGCGGTCGGGCCGATCGTGGTGCTCGGCTGGTTTTGCCAGAAACAGTTGGTGCGCGGCTTGACATTCGGGGCGGTCAAGTGACGCACCGCCGGGTCATCGGGTCTGTGGGGTCGAGACGTGTCGATCATTGAACCCGAAATCGAAAAAGTCGACCGCAGCACGCGGTCGATTCGGTACCTCGAGCACGGCTGGCCAACGGACCTGTGCCGCTGGCACGCGCACGAAGAGTACGAGCTGCACCTGATTGTCGAGACACGCGGCAAGGCCTTCGTCGGTGACCACATCGGTGAATTCAAGCCCGGCGACCTGTTCATGACCGGGCCCAACCTGCCGCACAACTGGATCACCGACCAGGTGTGGGCCGAACCTGTCGCCATCCGCGACATGCTGATCCAGTTCAGCCACGAGAGTGTCGAGAAACTCGCAGACGGGTTTCCGGAGTTCTCACAGGTGCTGACATTCCTGCGCATGGCGGAATCCGGCATCTATTTCGAAGGCTTCAACCCGACCTTTGCGCGCGGGCACATGGAGGCGATCCGGGACAACCAGGGTGCCGAACGCATTCTCGCGTTCATCCGCTTTCTGGTGCGCCTGAACGAGCACGCCGAGAAGAAGACGCTGTCGGTCACCAAGCTCATTCAGCCTGAGGGCGGCAGCAAGCACGCGCGGATTGCCCAGGTGGTGGACCACATCACCGCGAACTATTTTGAAGGCTTCAGCGTGGCCCAGGCGGCCGAGCTGGCCAACATGACCGAGATCACCTTCAGCCGGAATTTCGCTGCGGTCACCGGACACAGCTTCGTGGATTTCCTGAACCGCATCCGCGTTGGCCAGGCCTGCGGGATGCTGTACGCCTCGGACAACCAGATCACCTCGATCGCCCAGGAGGCGGGTTTCAAGAATCTCGCGAACTTCAACCGCCACTTCCTGAGGGTCAAGGGTATGACGCCCTCCGAATACCGCGAGACTGCCCGCAAGGACCTCGCACCGCGTCGGGAGTCATCGTCCTGATGGCTGCTTCCGACGGTTTCCATGCCCCGACGTCTTGCGTCCCAACCTTGCAGAGATGGAATTAACATGGCCGGATTGACTCTGCGCGATGTGCGCAAAAGCTACGGTGACGTGCAAGTGGTGCACGGCGTGAACCTGGACATCGTCGACGGCGAGTTCGTCGTGTTTGTCGGGCCCTCCGGCTGCGGCAAGTCCACGTTGCTGCGGATGATTGCCGGCCTCGAAGAGATTTCGGGCGGCACCGTGTCCATCGGCGACACGGTCGTCAACGACATCGCCGCATCGAAGCGGGGTGTGTCGATGGTGTTTCAAACCTACGCGTTGTACCCGCACATGACGGTGTACAAGAACATGGCGTTCGGGTTGAAGCAGGCCAAGACGCCGCCGGCCGAGATCGACAAGCGGGTGCGGGCCGCAGCCGAGATTCTCCAGATCACCGACTACCTGGACCGCGCGCCGCGCAACCTGTCCGGGGGTCAGCGCCAACGCGTGGCCATCGGACGTGCAATCGTGCGCGACCCGGACGTGTTCCTGTTTGACGAGCCGCTGTCGAACCTCGACGCCGCACTGCGGGTGCAAACGCGCTTGGAGATTGCGCGGCTGCACGAGCGACTCGGCACCACGATGATCTACGTCACCCACGACCAGGTCGAGGCCATGACACTGGCCGACAAGATCGTCGTGTTGCGTGACGGCCTGATCGAGCAGGTCGGGTCGCCGATCGAGTTGTACGATCGGCCGCAGAACGCTTTTGTCGCGCAATTCATTGGCAGCCCGAAGATGAATTTCTTCGCTGCCGATGACCTCAGCGCCGACGCGGCCTCCCGGCTGGGCCGCGAGGTGACGAACGCCATGCAGGTGGGCTTGCGACCGGAGCACCTGGTGGAGACAGGCGCCGAGGATGCCGTGGTGCAAGGCACACTGGAACTCGTCGAGAACCTCGGCGAGTACGCGCTGGTCCACCTGCTTACGCCGTCCCACGTCGAATTTATCGCCAAGACCGAGAAACCGCCGGCGGTGCCAAAGGGGACAGTCATGCACTTTGGTTTCAAGTCGGGATTGGCGCACTTTTTTGATGCCAGCGCTGGCACCCGCATCGAATGAACGCACGATTGTGTGAACGGGGGAGGCCATGATGGACCGTCTTGACGGCAAAAAGGCCTTGATCACCGGGGCTGCTCGTGGCATTGGGCTGGCCTTCGCAGAGGCGTACATCGCCGAAGGGGCTCAAGTGGCGATTGCCGATATCGACCTTGAGCGTGCGCACGCATCGGCCAGCGCGCTCGGTGAGAAAGCGGTTGCGGTCGAGCTCGATGTGCGCTCGCAAGCCAGCATTGACGCCGCGGTCGACACGGTGGTCGAGCAGTTGGGTCAGATCGATATCCTCGTGAACAACGCGGCGTTGTTTACCGCGGCGCCGATCGTCGAGGTCGAGCGCCCGGATTTCGACAACGTCTTTTCGATCAATGTCGCGGGGGTACTGTTCTGCATGCAGGCGGTTGCACGGCACATGGTGGCGCGTGGCGGTGGCGGCAAGATCATCAACATGGCGAGCCAGGCGGGCCGCCGCGGCGAGCCGCTGGTGTCGGTCTACTGCGCGTCCAAGGCGGCGGTGATCAGCCTCACGCAATCGGCAGGCCTGAACCTGATCGAACACGGCATCAACGTGAATGCGATTGCGCCGGGTGTTGTCGACGGCGAACACTGGGACGGCGTCGACGCGTTTTTTGCGCGCTATGAGAACAAAGCCCCCGGTCAGAAGAAGGCGGAGGTGGGTGCCGCCGTGCCCTTCGGCCGCATGGGCACCGCAAAGGACCTGACCGGCATGGCGGTCTTCCTTGCCTCGGACGAGGCCGAGTACATCGTCGCCCAGACGTACAACGTCGACGGCGGGCAGTGGATGAGTTGATCATGCAGCACCAAGAGATTGGCAAGCCCGGCGCATTGCGCGAGGCCACACTGGAGTCACTGCCGTCGAGTGTGGTGCGACCGACCTACGATCGCAGCGCACTGCGGCCCGGTATCGTGCACATCGGCGTCGGGAACTTTCACCGCGCGCACCAGGCGTGGTTTCTGCAACAGCTCATGCAACAGGGTCTCGCGGACGACTGGGCCATTGTGGGCGCCGGTGTGCGAGCGTTCGACGCTGCACAGCGCGATAAGCTCGCAGCGCAGGACTACCTCTACTCGCTGGTCGAGCTCAGCGCCGAGTCAGGCACTGCCGAAGTGGTGGGATCGATCATCGACTACGTGCCGATCGAGGCGAGCAACGCCGCGCTGATTGACACCCTGTCGGATCCGGGTATCCGCATCGTGTCGCTGACGGTGACCGAAGGCGGCTACTACATCGACCCGGCCACCAACGCCTTCGACGCCGGCCACCCCGACATCGTCCACGACGCAGCCCACCCGGCCACCCCGCGCACCGCTTTCGGTGCGATGCTGGCGGCCTTGCGGTTGCGGCGTGAGCGCGGACTCGCGCCGTTCACGTGCATGAGCTGTGACAACCTGCAGGGCAACGGTGCGATCCTGCGCCAGACCCTGTTGTCGCTCGCCGAGCTCAGGGATCCGTCGTTCGCCGCCTGGCTCGGCAGCCACGGCAGCTTCCCGAATTCGATGGTCGACTGCATCGTGCCCGCAACCGGGCCGTGCGAGCTCGCCATGGCCCGCCGCTTCGGTCTGGACGACGCGGTGCCGGTCACCCACGAGCCGTTTCGGCAGTGGGTTATCGAGGACGATTTCTGCGACGGTCGACCGGACTGGGACGCCGTCGGCGCGCAGTTCACCGACAACGTACACGACTTCGAAACCATGAAGATCCGGCTGTTGAACGGCGGGCATCAGCTGCTTGCCAACGCCGGTGAACTGCTCGGCGTGGAAACCATCGACGGCTGCGCCACCCACCCGCTGGTCAGCGGGTTCTTCCGGCGTGTCGCCGCCGAGGAGATCGCTCCGCACGTGCGCCCGGTGCCAGGGATGACCCCGCAGGCTTACATCGACCTGATCGCAACGCGTTTTCAGAACACCGCCATCCGCGACACCACCCGCCGCGTGGCCTTCGACGGGTCTTCGCGGCATTCAGGTTTCCTGTTGCCGACCGTGCGCGAGGCCCTGGCCGCGGGCGGGCCGATCGACGGTCTGGTGCTCGGCGAGGCGCTCTGGGCCCGGATGTGCGCCGGCACCCGCGACGACGGCAGCACCATCGAGCCCAACGACCCGCAGTGGGACGCCCTCCAGGCGGTTGCGCTCGAGGCCAGAACCACCCCGGTGCGCTGGTTGGAACAGCGACACATCTACGGCGAGCTCGCCGAGGACGCGCGCGTGACGGCGGCGTTCGAGCGCTGGCTCGCGCAGCTCTGGGCCGAGGGGACGTCAGCCACGCTGGAGGCGTGGCTGGCTGGCTGAGCCTCTCGCTGCGTCTGAGGCGGTCAATACGGGCGGCGCGTCAGCGGGCGTTGCCCCACCACGTGTGTGCCAGTGCGGCGCCGCCGGCGAAGGCGTCGCGGCCGAGTTCGTCCTGGATGCGCAGGCACTCGTTCCACTTGACCATACGCTCGGAGCGGGTGAACGACCCGACCTTCAGTTGCTGTGCACCGAGGCCGGTGGCCAGGTGGCTGATCGACACGTCCTCGGTTTCGCCTGAGCGCGCCGAGACCACCGTCCCCCAGCCGTGCCGACGCGCTGCGCTCAAGGTGTCGAGGCTCTCGCTGACGGTGCCGGCCTGGTTGACCTTGATCAACACGGCGTTGCACGCCCCGGCCGCGGCGGCCCGGTCGACCAGCGCTGCGTTGGTCACCAGGTAGTCGTCGCCGATGATCTGCACACGCCCGCCGTAGCGACGGGTGAACTCGGCCATGCCGGCGGCGTCGTCTTCGCCAACCGGGTCTTCGATTGACGCGATCGGGTAGGTGTCGAGCCAGCTGCCGAGCAGGTCGATCAGCTCGCCCGAGTCGAGTGCACGATCCTCGAGTGCCAGGCGGTAGCGACCGTCCTGGCCAAACTCCGATGCCGCCACGTCGAGCGAAATCACCACGCGGTCGCCCGGTCGCTCGCCAGCGAGCTCGATCGCCTCGACCAGGGTGTCGAGCGCCTCCACGTTGCTGTCGAATTGCGGCCACCAGCCGCCTTCGTCGGCGACACCGGCGAGTTTGCCTCGGCGCGCCATGATGTCGCCCGCGGCGAAGTAGACCGCGTTGGTGACCTCCATGACCTCGTCGAAGTCGCGGGCACCCGGCACCATGATCATGAAATCCTGGATGTCGACCCGCCGCCCCGCGTGAGCGCCGCCGCCGAAGATCTGGATCTCTGGCAGGGGAATGCTCGGCGTTGTGCCGTGTCGTGCCGCGAGGTGTTGCCACAACGCAAGCCCGGCATCGCCAGCCGCCGCGTGCAGCACGGCGAGCGAGGTGGCAACCGTCGCGTTGCCGCCCAGCGTGTCCTTGAGCGGTGACGGGTCGAGCGCGATCAGCGCCGCGTCCACGGCAGCCTGATCCGCGGCGTCGAGCCCGATCAACGCCGGTGCGATGCGCGCGCCCACGTTGTTGACCGCCTGCGAGACACCCTTGCCGCGCAACGCCGTGCCGCCGTCACGCAATTCGATGGCCTCGCGGGTGCCGCGCGAGGCCCCCGAGGGGGCAATGGCACGGCCGCGTGCGCCGGAGGCCAGGCTGACGTCAACCTCGACGGTGGGGTTGCCACGCGAATCCCAGACGCGGCGGCTGTGCAGGGCGGTGATGGCGCTCACGGGTCGATCAGCTCCTCGGTGACGCGCTTGACCAGCGCGGTAACGGTGGTGGGTGGGTCGAGCAGCAACCCGCGTGACAGCGTGCGCACGGTCTCGCGTGCGGCGGCGTCCAGGTATTCCACAGGCGATTTGCCGTCGACCCGCGCGAGCATCAGCGCGGGTAACAGGCGGCAGACACGCCGCTCGAGCGCGTGGGTGTCTTCCCAGCTGACGTGCGCGAGGTAGGCGCCCCAGAGTGCGCAGGCGCTGCCGAGGTAGGGTATCCGTGAGTCCGGCAGGTGCACGGCCTTGAGCACCAGGTGGTTGAGGCAGAAAGCCGGGTCGAAGCTGGCATCGCCGAGGGTCGCGCATTCGGCGTCGAGCAGCACCGGTGCGCCGTCGCGGAAGAAGATGTTCTTCGGGCTGACGTCGCCGTGCACCAGCACCTGCTCGGCGTGGTAGAGCGTGTCGGCCAGCGCGTGCAAGGCCGGCGCCACGTCCGGGTGTTGTGTGGCGGTGTAGCCGAGGTAGGGTTCGATCCGCAAGGCGTGGAAATCGTCGCGGTTGTGGAACGGGCTGGCGTCGAAGTCGGGTGCGGTGGACGCCGCGTGCACTCGCCCGAGAAACTCACCGACCGCGGCGGCTTCGCCCCGGTCGGGTGCCTCGTCGAGCAGCGCGTCTTTCCAGAGGTAGACCCCGTCCCCTTCAAGAAAGGCCATGGCGAAACCGAACTGCGTCGACGAGTGGCCGAGCAGGGCGACGGCGTTGCGCGGCGACACGCGGTGTGCCACCTGCAACCACGCGTAGTCGGCGGCGTTGCGGTGCACTGGCGCCTGCCAATGGGCGGCGACCTTGAGCTTGGGCAGCGCGAATTTCACGCAGAGGTTGCGCCCGGCCACGCGCACGCGTGCGATGTCCGACGCCACACCGCCGGTCAGCGGTTCGACGGCCTCCACGTCGTCGGCGGCGCCGAGACCGAGCTCGACGACGAGTTGCCGGCAGCGGGT
>JBCCUP010000095.1 GCA_039196715.1 Pseudomonadota bacterium | reverse complement strand
CTCCCACAAGCGTCGGCGTGCTATTCCAGAACGTGGGAGCGCCTTCGTCGCGTGTCGCTGGCGCGACGACGCAACTCCCACAGGGGCCGGTGTGCTGTCTCAGATCGTGGGAGCGTCGTCGTCGCGGTAGCGACACGGCGCGAAGAACAGTGTCACCGGACTCAATGCCCGCCGCCTTCGTCCCTAGGCGGGCCCCACGTCTTGCTGCGCAACGACGCGACTCCCACAAGCGTCGGCGTGCTATTCCAGAACGCGGGAGCGCCTTCGTCGCGTGTTGCTGACGCAACGACGCAACTCCCACAAGGGCCGGTGTGCTGTCTCAGAACGTGGGAGCGTCGTCGTCGCGATAGCGACACGGCGCGAAGAACAGTGTCACCGGACTCAATGCCCACCGCCTTCGTCGCGCAGTGACACGGGGCCGACGGGCGCTCAGCCCGCGCCGGTCGCCACCGGCCGGTCGGGGTCGAGCACCCACTGGCTCCACGAGCCCACGTACAGCCGTGGCGGGTCGAGTCCGGCGTGCACGGCCGCCAGGATGTTGTGGCAGGCCGTCACCCCGGAACCGCAGTAGCAAACACACTCGCCCTCGCCGTAGGCCGCAAACTCGGCGCGCAGGCGCTCGGGTGGGTGGAAACGGCCCTCGGTGTCACAGTTGCTTGGGAATGGCCGCGACCGGGCCAACGGGATGTGCCCGGCAACCGGTGCGAAGGGCTCGTGCTCACCGAGATAGCGTTGCCGGTCACGGGCGTCGATCAGGCACGCCGAGCCCTCGGCGCTGATGGCCTCGACCTCAACCACCGAACGGGTTTGAAAGCCGGACGCGCGCTGCGTCAGGTGCCCCGGCAACGCCGGTGCGGTGGGGGTGTCAACGAGCACACCCCCGCTCGACAGCCAGGCGGACACGCCGCCGTCGAGCACCGCAACAGCGCGGTGACCCAGCCAACGCAGCAGCCACCAGAGCCGGGCCGCGAAGGCACCGATACCGTCGTCGTAACACACCACCTGGGTGTCCGCCGACACCCCGTGGGCCTCGGCCCAGTGCAGCACCGCGTCGGCGGCCGGCAGCGGGTGTCGGCCACCGTCGCCGGCCGGGCCCGACAGATCACGGTCGAGGTGGGCGTAGTGTGCCCCGGGCAGGTGACCGTCCCGGTAGGCCGCCTCGCCGCCGTCCGGGTCGGTCAGCACAAAGCGGCAGTCGAACACCACCGGTGGCGTCGAACCGGCCAGCGCGTTGCGCAGCGTCGCCGCGTCAACGAGCGTTTCCCACGCAGCCATCAGCCCGCGTCTCGTGGCTCGCCGTAGGTGTCGCGCAGCTCGCGCCGCAGGATCTTGCCGACGTTGGTCTTGGGCAACTCGTCGACAAACTCGATGTAGTCCGGCGACTTGTAGCCGGTCAGTTGCTCGCGGCAGTGGGCCTTGAGTGCCTCGACGGTCAGGTCGGGGTTGGTCTTGACCGCCACCAGTTTGACCGCTTCGCCCGAGCGCTCGTCAGGCACACCGATCACGCCGACTTCGAGCACGTCGGGATGGCTGACAGCCACCTCCTCGACCTCGTTCGGGTAGACGTTGAAACCCGAGACCAGAATCATGTCCTTGAGCCGGTCGACGATATAGCAGAAGCCCTGCTCGTCCATGTGTGCGATGTCTCCGGTGCGCAACCAGCCATCGTCGTCGAGCACCTTTGCGGTCTCCTCGGGCCGACGCCAGTAACCTGCCATGACCTGCGGCCCGCGGATGCAGAGTTCACCGGTCTCGCCGATGCCGAGCGTCTCGCCGTCTTCATTGCGCACACAGACTTCGGTGGAGGAAATCGGTAAGCCGATCGACCCGTTGAACTCGGTCTGGGTCATCGGGTTGATGGTCGCTGCCGGCGAGGTCTCGGTCAGGCCATAGGCCTCGATCAACGGAATGCCGGTCACTTCCTGCCAGCGCTCGGCCACGGCGCGCTGCACCGCCATGCCGCCGCCCAGGGTCACGCGAAAATCGCTGAAATCGATTTCGTCGAACCCGGGCGTGTTGAGCAGGCCATTGAACAGTGTGTTTACACCGGTCAGCGCGGTAAACCGGTTCGCCTTGAGCTCCTTGACGAAGCCCGGCATGTCACGCGGGTTGCTGATCAACAGCGAGCGCGCACCCAATCGGGTGAAGGTCATGAGGTTCGCTGTGAGCGCAAAGATGTGGTAGAGCGGCAGCGCCGTGACCACGCAGTCGTCCTTGTCCTCCCACCCCGAGCCACGCAGCCAGGCCTCGGATTGCAGAATGTTCGCGACCATGTTGCCGTGCGTGAGCATCGCGCCCTTGGCGACGCCCGTGGTGCCACCGGTGTACTGCAAAAAGGCGAGGTCATCGTGGCCGAGTTCGACCGCCGGCGCACTCGCACCGTCAAACTGCGCCACCGCGTCGCGGAACGACGCCGCCCCCGGCAACGAGAACGCCGGCACCATCTTCTTAACGCGTCGGACGACCGTGTTGATGAGGTGCCGCTTGAGAAACCCGTGCATGTCGCCCAGCGCGGTCAGGATCACGTGCTTGACCGGCGTGTCGGCGATCACCGCCTGCAGGGTGCTGCCGAAATTTTCCATCAGCAGAATCGCGCTGACTTCGGCATCGACCAGTTGGTGCTTCAGTTCGCGCGCGGTGTACAGGGGGTTGGTGTTGACAACCACAAGGCCGGCACGCAACGCACCGATCACGGCGATCGGGTACTGGGTGCAGTTGGGCATCATGATCGCCACGCGATCGCCCTTGGACAGACCCAGACCTTTCGTCAGGTAGGCCGCGAAGGCGTTGGCCATGCGGTCCCAATCGGCGAAGCTCAACTGCAGGCCCATGTGGATCAGCGCAGTGCGCTCACCCGACGATGAAAAACTCGCCGACAGCGCCTCGGGCACGTTGGCAACCGTGCTGATGTCGATGGACTCCGGCACACCGGGCGGGTAGGACTGCAACCAGACTTTTTCCACCGTTTGATTCCTCCTCAGGACGTTCAGGGTTTGCAGCACAGGCTGCCGCGCGTCGGGCTCAGGCGGCCGCGACGCAGCATTTCTTGTATTTCTTCCCACTGCCACAGGGGCAGGGGTCGTTTCGACCCACTTTGGGCGCGCTGCGACGCACGGGCGCAGTCGACGGGGCAACGGCGTCCTTGAAGAACCAGGCGCCCTCGTGCTTTTCGAACTCCGCCAGCTCGTGGTGCGCCTGGCGACGTCCCTGGGCATCTCGGTAGTGGGCCACGAACTCGATCTGACCGGAATCGTCATCGACGCCACCGCGCTCGACCGACCGCACCTCGAGGCCGAGCCACTCCGAGCGCTCCGCCCATCGGCGTGTCGCTGCCTTGTCAACCTCGCCGCGCGCACTCGGGTGCGTCGTGTCAACAATGTAGTCCACCGCTGCGACAGCGTGCGCCACGTAGCGCGCACGCAGCAGGGCTTCAGCGGTCTCTGCCGCCCTCTCCCCGTGAATGTAGGGCTGACAACAGGCTTCGTACGCGGACGCTAGACCGCAGGCACAGTCACTCATTTCTCATTCCTCCGACAGGTGTCGAAACCCGGCAGCCCGACGCGCTACATGGTACGCCAGTCCAGACGCACACGGTGTGACGATCTGCCCACGCAGCGCCGCGTACACGGGCGCTTCAGTGCAGCGTCGCGGCGTCGTCACCGCGCAGGTCGAGGTGCAGGTTCACCAGGGTGTCGCCCAGCAGCACCGCGTGACCCTGGCAACGCCGCTCGCCGGTGTCGGTGAACTCGAATCCGAAATAGCGCCAGAACACCAGGCGGCCCCGGCCGTCGCGCCGCAGTCGGGTGCGGCGCACCGCGACGGTCTGGTCGAGCAACTGCACCCCGGCGCGCGCGCAGGCCGAGCGCGCCCAGCCGAGCGCGCGCTCCCGTGCACGGTTGCTGTCCCACCACCAGTAGCCGAGGGCGGCGATGAGCGCGAAGACGAGCAGTTGCGAAACCAAAACGCCGTTCCCAGACTCCAAGGGCGCGTACATTATAATGATCGGCCCCGATGCGCACTCACCCGCTGCGGCGGGTGCCCATCAGCCGACTGCGCGGTCGCCCCGCGTCGCGCCACCCACACACCGGACGCCAGCATGGACAAGCCCACCCAGACCGAACTCGAAGCCGCCGCCTTTCGCCGGCTGGTCGCGCACCTCCAGGAACGCACCGACGTGCAGAACATCGACCTGATGAACCTGTCGGGGTTCTGTCGCAACTGCCTGTCGAAGTGGTACGCCGCCGCTGCGTCCGAACGCGGCCTCGAGCTGTCCCTCGATGACGCCCGAGAAACGGTGTACGGCATGCCCTACGCCGAGTGGAAAGCGCAGCACCAGCGCGAAGCCACGCCCGAGCAGCAGGCGGCCTACGCGAGGACCCACGGCAACGCGTCGTGACGACCGGCCTGCGGACACTGCTTGGCAGCCTGTGCCTGCTGCTGTGCGCGTTGGCGCTGGCCCTGTTGCCGTTGATCTTCGCCAGCGACTGGTACACCTTCAACTGCCAGTTTCACACCCGCTGCGCGAACCTCGACCCGGTCGGCGTCGACGAGCGGGTGCGCAACATGGGGCAGTTCTTCCTGCACCGCGAACCCCTCGCCGCGGACTGGGACCCGCGCGGCGCCGCCCACCTCGCGGACGTGCGGGTGCTCTACGACCGCCTCGCGCTGGTCGCGCTCGCTGCGGCGGTGACCCTGACCGCCCTGTTGGTCCGGCAACCGCGGGCGCTGCGCACGTACGCCCGCGGGGCCACGCTGCTGCTGCTGGTGTGCGTCGTCGCCGTGATCCCGGCCTTTGGGCTGTTCTGGGAGCACGTGTTCCACCCGGCTCTGTTCGACAACGACCTCTGGCGCACCCGACCGGGCGAGATTCTCTGGTCGCTGTCGCCCCGGGTGTTTTTCAAACACTCGGCCATGGCCCTGCTGGGCGTGTCGAGCGCGCTTTGCGCTGCGCTCTGGCTGCTCGGCCCACGCCCCCGGTGAGCCGCGCCACGCCGGCCGATCTCGCCGGCATGCGCTCGGACACGGCGTCGCCGCGCGTGTTGTTGCTGGGCGAGCACGCGTCGGCGTGTGCGTCACACATCCTGGCGACCTGCCCCGCCGCCGCCCTTGAGACGCTGCCCGAGGACACCCCGCTGGACGCCATCAGGCGGGTCGCCCGCGTCGACCTGGCGCTGCTCTCGGACATACAAGCCTGGCAGACGCCCTTGCTCGCCGAACAGAGCGTCGCGCTGCTGCGGGATCACCTCGCGGCGCGGCTGTGGGTTGGCGTGTCGGCGGCGGGCCCGGTCACGCGCGCCGATTGTCTGGCGCTCGGTCTGCGCGGCATCGCCGCGCCCGTGCCACAATCCGAACCCCGCAATTGGTACAGTTACAGTATCATTGACTACAAGCGGGCCCCCGATTGGCTGAACGCCGACCACTGGGCGAACCCCGAGCGTTGGAATCAGGAGCGCTGGTAGTCGATCGTCGCCGCGGACCGATGGAACTGGTGTCAACCGAGGACTGACCGTGTTTGCAACCCTGGCACATGCCCGGGCCCTCCATCGCAGCCTGCACGCCGCCCTCATGGCGTGTTGGCAGCGTCTCTATAGCCACAAGATACTACTCTCGGCGCGCCGTGGCCGCGCCCCGACCGACCCGGGGCAACGGACGCCGCCAGGCTGCCGACACGGCCAGCTTTTTCCGCTTTCGGGCACGAAGTTTGTAGGATCGATACCACGCAATTGGGCTCGTGCGGTCAACCGCGCGACGTTGCACTCCTGTGCGACGGTCCAGCGCACTGCCGTCCGAGGCGCTCCCTGTACGCAGACCCCCCGTTGGCGCCGCGCCTGGCAGACGCCAACGCCCCCCGATACAGCCTGACGAGGAAACGAGAATGCTCAAGGCCCTGCAGAGTACGTCCCTGTTGGCCGGTGGCAACGCCGCCTGGCTCGAGCAGCAGTACGAGAACTACCTGCGCGATCCGAATTCCGTCGAGGCGGCCTGGCGCGACTATTTCGAAAAACTGCCGCTGGTCAACGGCAGCGCGCGCGACATCCCGCACTCCGACGTGCGCGCCCACTTCAGCAACCTGGCGCGCCACAGCGGTCGTCGCCCGGCGAGTTCGATCTCTGCCGAGGGGCTGAACCACGCCCACAAGCAGATCGGCGTCACCCAGCTGATCAACGCCTACCGCGTGCGCGGCCACCAACTGGCGAAGATCGACCCGCTGGGTCGCAACCGCAAAAAACACGAAAACGTGCGCGAGGTCGAACTGCACGAATACGGTCTGTCGGCGGCCGACAGCGACACCCAGTTCTCCACCCCGGCGCTGCACGGCGTCGAAGGCGCCACCCTCGCGCAGATCGTCGATCGCCTCGAGCAAACCTATTGCAGCAGCGTGGGTTACGAGTTCATGTACGTGGACCACACCACGCAGAAGGAGTGGTTGCTGCAGCGCATCGAATCCGTCAGCGGCAAGCCGACCTTCACCGCCGAGCAGCAAACCTGGCTGCTCGACCGGCTGACCGCCGCCGAGGGCCTCGAGAAGTACCTGCATTCGAAGTACGTCGGGCAGAAGCGGTTCTCGCTCGAAGGCGGCGAGAGCCTGATCGTGATCCTCAGCGAGCTCGTGCGGCGCACGGGCGAGAGCGGTGTCAAGGAGCTCGTGATCGGCATGTCGCACCGCGGCCGACTCAACGTGCTCGTGAACATCATGGGCAAGAACCCCGAGGACCTGTTCTCCGAATTCGAGGGCAAGAAGAACGAGGCGCTGAGTGCCGGCGACGTGAAATACCACATGGGTTTCTCGTCCGACCTGCAAATGGAAAACGGCCACGACATCCACCTGACGCTGGCCTTCAACCCGTCCCACCTGGAGATCGTCTCGCCGGTTGTGGAGGGCAGTGTGCGCTCGCGCCAGGACAGCCACGGCGACGCGCAGGGCGACCAGGTGGTGCCCGTGGTGGTGCACGGCGACGCCGCCTTTGCCGGCCAGGGCGTGGTCATGGAAACCTTCAACATGGCCGAGTCGCGCGGTTACTCGACCAAGGGCACCGTGCACATCGTGGTGAACAACCAGATCGGTTTCACCACCTCCAACCTCGAAGACGCGCGCTCGACCGAGTATTGCACCGACGTCGCGAAAATGATCAACGCGCCGATTTTCCACGTCAACGGCGACGACCCGGAAGCGGTGCTGTTCGTGACGCAGGTGGCGCTCGACTTCCGCATGCAGTTCAAGAAGGACGTGGTCATCGACCTCGTCTGCTACCGCCGCCACGGCCACAACGAGGCCGACGAACCGTCCGCCACGCAGCCCGAGATGTACAAGGTCATCCGCAAGCTGCCGACCACGCGAAAACTCTACGCGCAACAGCTCGAGGCCGCGGGTGTCTTGCCGGTGGGTGACGGCGACGCGCGCGTCTCTGCGATGCGCGACGCGCTCGACGACGGCAAGACCATCGCGCCGCTGATCAAGGACAACACCATGTCCAAGACGGCGGGCGTGGTGGTCGACTGGTCGCCCTACGTCGGCGTGACCGACTGGCGCACGCCCGGCGACACCCGTGTCAACGCCGCCGACCTCAAGCGGCTCGGCGAAGCGATGACCACGGTGCCAGACGGCCACAAGTTGCACCCGCGCGTCGCCAAGATCTACGAAGACCGCCGCAAGATGACCGCCGGCGCCGTGCCGATGGACTGGGGCTACGCCGAGAATCTCGCCTACGCGACGCTCGCCGACGACGACTACCGCGTGCGCATCACCGGGCAGGATTGCGGCCGGGGCACGTTCTTCCACCGCCACGCCGTGCTGCACAGCCAGGTCGACGGCAGCACCTACGTACCGCTGCGCAACCTCGGCCACAACCAACCGCGCTTCCTGGTCATCGACTCGGTGCTTTCGGAAGAAGCGGTCATGGCCTTCGAGTACGGCTACGCCACCCACGACCCCCGCACCCTCGTGATCTGGGAAGCCCAGTTCGGCGACTTCGCCAACGGCGCGCAGATGGTGATCGACCAGTTCATCTCCTCGGGCGAGGCGAAATGGGGTCGGCTCTGCGGCCTGACACTGCTGCTGCCACACGGCTACGAGGGCCAGGGCCCGGAGCACAGCTCGGCGCGGGTCGAGCGCTTTTTGCAGCTCTGTGCCGAGGACAACATGCAGGTCATGATGCCCTCCACGCCGGCCCAGTGTTTCCACATGTTGCGCCAGCAGATGGTTCGCCCGCTGCGCCGGCCGCTGATCGTGTTCACGCCCAAGAGCCTGTTGCGGCACCGCCTCGCGGTGTCGACGCTCGACGAGCTGACCGACGGCCAGTTCCAGCCGGTCATCGGCGACATCGACAACCCCACACCAGAGAACGTCGACCGCGTCCTGCTGTGTGCCGGCAAGGTCTATTACGACATCCTCGAAGCCCGGCGCGAACAGGGCCGCGAGAACGTCGCGATCGTGCGGGTGGAGCAGCTCTACCCCTTCCCGTACTCCGAGGTCGAGGCTGCCATCCGGTCCTACCCGAACGCGAAAGACGTGCTCTGGTGCCAGGAGGAACCGCGCAACCAGGGTGCCTGGCGCGCGATCCGCCACCGCATCGAACGGATCTTGCAGGACGGGCAGTCGCTCGGTTACGCCGGGCGCGCGCCCTCACCGTCGCCGGCGGTGGGCTACGCGAGCGTCCACGCCATCCAACAACGTGAACTCGTCGAGCAGGCGCTCGGCGGCGACGGCAGCGCCAGCTGAATCCGCTGACCGTCCGTTTCAACCGAACTCAGCCAAGCAGGTAAGCAGACAATGAGTACCGAAATCAACGTCCCCACACTTCCCGAGTCCGTCGCGGACGCCACGGTGATCAACTGGCACAAACAGGCCGGTGAGGCGGTCACCCGAGACGAGGTGTTGGTCGACATCGAGACCGACAAGGTCGTACTCGAAGTCCCGTCCCCGGTGGACGGCGTGTTGGCCTCGATCGTCGAAGACGAGGGCGCCGTGGTCACCGCCGGACAGTTGCTTGGCACCGTCGAAGCCGGCGCGGCAGCGGGCGCCGCCGCACCCGCAGCGGCCGACGCGGCACCGGCCGCCGACCCGGCACCGGCTGCGTCCGCAGCACCGAGCGACGACGCCCAGGCGGGCCCCGAGGTCCGCCAGTTGCTGGCCGAACACGGTCTCAGCGCCGGCGACGTCGCCGGCACGGGCAAGAACGGACGCATCCTGCCGGAGGACGTGCGCAACCACGTGGCGGGTGCCGCGAAGAGCACCGCACCGGCGGCGGCGCCGGCCGCCAGCGAGCCCGCCGTCGAGGCGCCACCGATTCCGACGGCCGGCGCGGTGTCCGTGCCCGACGAGGAGCGCGCGCAAAAACGCGTGCCGATGACGCGCCTGCGCGCCCGCATCGCCGAACGCCTGCTCTACGCCAAGCAAAGCACGGCCATGCTGACGACCTTCAACGAGGTCGACATGCAGCCGTTCATGACGCTGCGCAGCGCACACAAGGACCAATTCGAGAAGTCGCACGGTGTGAAGCTCGGCTTCATGTCGATCTTCGTCAAGGCGGCAACCGAAGCGCTCAAGCGCTACCCGGACGTCAACGCCTCGATCGACGGCAACGACATCGTCTACCACAACTTTTGCGACGTGGGCGTCGCTGTGTCCTCGGACCGCGGCCTCGTGGTGCCGGTGCTGCGCAACGCGGAGCAGATGTCGCTGGCCGAGATCGAAGCCACCATCGGCGACTACGCCGGCCGCGCGCGCGAGGGCAAGCTGGGCATCGAGGAGATGACCGGCGGCACCTTCACCATCTCGAACGGTGGCGTGTTCGGCTCGCTGCTGTCGACGCCGATCCTGAACCCACCGCAAAGTGCCATCCTCGGCATGCACGCCACCAAGCCGCGCCCGGTGGCGATCAACGGTGAGGTGGTGATTCGACCGATGATGTACCTCGCGCTCTCCTACGACCACCGCATCATCGACGGCCAGGGGGCTGTCACCTTCCTGAAGAGCATTTGTGAGATGGTCGAGGAGCCCGCGAAGATCCTGCTCGACATCTGAGTGGGCGCCCGGCGCACACCGCCGGGCCGCGCACCCGCGCGCCGCACACCAGACGCCGACGGAACCCCACCAGCCGCACACGAGGTGCGGCGTTTGACACGAGACACGCTATGTCCAACTTTGATGTGATCGTTATCGGCGGCGGACCCGCTGGCTACGTTGCCGCGATCCGCGCAGCCCAACTCGGTCTGAGTACCGCCTGCGTCGACAAATGGCTCGACGACGAGGGCAAACCCATCCTCGGCGGCACCTGCCTCAACGTCGGCTGCATTCCGACCAAGGCCCTGCTCGACAGCTCCGAGCGCTTTGAATCGGTCAAGCTGCACGGCGCCGACCACGGCATAGTCGCCAACGACGTGAGCGTCGACCTCGGCGCCATGATGGCGCGCAAGACAAAAATCGTCGGCGAGCTCACCGGCGGTATTGCAAGCCTGTTCAAGGCCAACGGCGTGACCTGGCTGCAAGGAGCGGGCACTTTGCACCCGGAACGCAAGGTCGTGGTCACAGCCGCCGACGGCACCGAGAGCACGCACGAGGCCGGCAACGTCATCATCGCCACCGGCTCCGTGCCGATCGAGATCCCGCCCGCCCCGCTGACCGACGACGTCATCGTCGACAACGCCGGCGCGCTGGAATGGTCAACCGTGCCGAAGACCCTCGGCGTCATCGGCGCCGGTGTGATCGGGCTCGAGTTCGGCAGCATGTGGCGACGCCTCGGCAGCGACGTTGTCGTCATCGAAGCCCAGGACACCTTCCTGCCGATGGCCGACCAGCAGATGGCCAAGGCCGCCCACCGCGAGTTCAAGAAGCAGGGCCTCGACATCCGGCTCGGCGCGTTGGTCAAGGGCACCGACGTCGGCGACGACGGCGTGACCGTGCACTACACCGACAAAGACGGCGACCAGCAGGTCGAAGTCGAACGCCTGATTGTCGCGGTTGGCCGCCGTCCCTACACGGCCGGTTTGGCCGCCGACGGTCTGGACCTCCTGATGGACGAACGCGGCTTCATCCACGTCGACGACGACTGCCAGACCAACCTGCCCGGCGTCTGGGCCATCGGCGACGTCGTGCGCGGCCCGATGCTCGCGCACAAGGGCTCCGAAGAGGGCATCGTGGTGGCGGAGCGGATCGCCGGCCACGCGGCCCAGCTCAACTACGACGCCATCCCGAGCGTGATCTACACCCACCCGGAGGTGGCGTGGGTCGGCGCGAGCGAAGAGCAGCTCAAGGCCGACGGCACACCCTACAAGGTCGGTGCCTTCCCGTTTGCCGCGAGCGGCCGGGCCAAGGCCATGCACGAGACGACCGGCATGGTGCGGGTGCTCGCGTCGGCGGAAAACGACCGCGTGCTCGGCGTGCACGTGTTCGGCGCACACGCGGCCGACATTCTCGCGCAGGGTGTGATTGCGATCGAAATGCAGTCCACGCTCAAGGACCTTTCGGCGACGGTGTTTGCACACCCGACGCTGTCGGAGTCGTTCCACGAGGCGGTGCTTGCGGCCGATCAGATGGCCGTTCACATCGTCAACCGCAAGCCGCGCTGACCGCGCAACGTCGACTCGGACCCGGGCGCCTCGCCCGGGCCCGGGCCGACCCCCACGCCCATTCGGCGGCCACACCGCCGACGGCAGGCGACACGCCTGCCCGTGATCCGAGAGACCCGCCCACCGTGCTCGACGATCTGGCTGCCCTCGCCCTCGACAGCCACCTCGCACGCGAACGCGTCACCGCCGTGCACCGCCCCGCCATCGACAACGTGTCCACCAACATGGAACACGCGTTTGCCGGTGTGCAGCTCGGGCACCGCACCACCGGGCTCGCCTACGCACGCCTGCCCCACCCCGACAGCACGCCGGTAGCGGCCAACGTGGCGGTTGCCGAGGGGCAACCGGCAGGGCAGGTGATTGAGTCGCTCGTCACCGTCGGCGGCGCGATCGCCCCAGCATCCATGGCGACGCTCAACGCGGTGCTGCTCGCGCGCAACGCCGCGTCACTCGACCGCGCGACGGCACTGGTCGACACGGTGGTGCCGTTCGCCGCCGCCGAGACGGTGGGCATGGTCGGGTACTTCGCGCCGCTCGTGCCGATCCTGCTCGCCGCCGGCCACACCCTCGCCGTGCTCGAGCTCGATGCATCGACCTGGCAGGCGGGCCCACGGCTCAACGTCGGCAACGACCCGACTGTGCTCGCCCACTGCGCCACCGTGTTGTGTACGGCCACCGTGTTGCTCAACGGCAGCTTCGACGCCGTGCGTGCCGCCGCGGCGAACTGCAGCCGCTTCGTCATGGTCGGCCCGACCACCCCCCTCGCCCCGGCCGTGCTCGGTGCGCACGGCGTGACCCACATGGCGGGCCGTGTGGTTGCCGACGACGCCGCCTTCTGGTCTGCCTGCCGGGCGAGCGACGACTGGACACCCAGCACACGAAAATTCGTACTCGAAACAAAAAACGCCTGACCCCGAGGGGCCAGGCGTTTGCGTCGCGTGCCCTGCGGTTTACTTCTGCAGATTGTCGCGGATCTCGCGCAGCAACACCAGCTGCGGGTCTTCCTTCGGCGCCTCCTCTTCCTCGGCGGGCTCCTCACGCTTGAGCGAATTGATTGCCTTGATCGCCATGAAGATGGCAAAGGCCACGATGAGGAAATCGACCAGACTCTGCATGAATGCACCGTAGCCCAGTACGGCCGCACCGGCCTCCTGGGCGGCGGCCAGGGTGGCATGCTCCGAGCCATCAAGTGAGATGAACAGGTTGGTGAAATCCACACCGCCTGCGAGCAAGCCGACCAGCGGCATGATGATGTTGTCGACAAACGCGGTGACAATCTTGCCGAATGCCGCGCCGATCACGATACCCACGGCCAGCTCGACGACGTTGCCGCGCAGCGCGAAGTCTTTGAATTCCTGAACCATCGACATTTTCAGTGTCCCTCCAAGGTTAAAAAATCAAGTGTGGCTCAACACATCGCTTCCATACTACAGGACAGACACACGCACACGGTAGTTATGCTCTCGCAATAAATTCACATCGAGCGGCCTGAAATTTGCGAGGTGTGTCACTCAACCTTACCGAACTGCAATAGCATGGACGTTATTAGCAAGATCTTTGAGGTGTCGAGACTGCACGGAAGCTTGTCTCTCTCCTCGGAACACGCGGTTTCTGTGGAACCGTCTGACATCGGATGTCAAATGATTGGCGTCCTGCACGGCATCGCCCACGTCACCACAGACAACGGCCAGACCGCCACGCTGGGCCGGGGTGACGTCTGCTTCACGCGCAACCGCGCCACCGTGGCCCTGAGCAACGCAACCGACGACGGCCAGCCCGCCCGCGTGCTGCACGGCCCGCTGTCGTGCAACTCGCAGCCCGGCAACCGCTTGATGCAGGCCCTGCCCTCGCTGATGAAACTGCGCAACGAGTCCCCCGTGACGCACGTGCTGCGCAACGCCATGCTGCAGCGGCTGTTGAGCGAGCGCGACGACACCGGTGCCGGCAAGTCCGCCATCGCCGGCCGCATGCTCGACATCCTGCTGCTCGACGCGTTCAACCAGATCATGGCGGAGAAGTCGCTGCAACAGCGTTACCTCGCCGCGCTGGCGGACCGCAAGCTGTCGCCCGCGATCGAGGCCATGCACCGCGCGCCCTCCGAGCCGTGGGGCCTCGACAAGCTCGCCGACATCGCCGGGCTGTCACGCACCGCTTTCGCCATCCAGTTCAAGAGCACCGTCGGCATCCCGCCGTTGCAATACCTGATGGAGTGGCGCATGACGCTCGCGACCGAGCGGCTGCACCGCAAGGAAGAGACCATCGCCGCGATTGCGCACGACCTCGGCTACGCCTCCGAGTCGGCCTTCTACAAGGCCTTCAAGCGCGTCCACGGCGACTCACCGCGCGCCTACATCAAGTGATGAGTTCTACGAGGGGCGCCGCTTTTCGGCGCCCCTCGTAGCCACTATTGCCCGTCGGCAGGACACACCAGTTCGGCTATGTAGTAGTCAGCGGTTGAGCCTGCGTTGCGGTTGTCACTGGCCCACGCCCACTTCCACGTGCGAGTGCCATCCTCCCTCTCCACGTCCATGGCCAAGGTCGCATGCGATTCACCAAGGTACCCGGGCGCCGAGCCACTCGGGCCAGTGAGAGCGGGACCAGAATTGCCCTCGTTGTCGGCTTCGTCCCAACCCAGCCAGGCCATCTGACCGGTGTCAACGTCGATCGCTATCAGAGCGCCGTCTTGCACCTGTTCACGCTCAGCAGGATGACCGCCCCGTTGCGTGGAGATCAGAGCGACTCCGGAGCCATCTATCGGCATCGACACGTGAATAACAGGCAAATAACCCGACCACAGCTCGCGGTTGAAGAGTTCTTTGCTGACACCGGTTTCCAGGTTGTAGACCTTCATCCCATTCACGATGGCATCGTTTCCGACGAGCACGACCACTTCTTCACCCGCGGAATTCAACCCGATGTCCGTATGCGGATCTTCCGCGCCAACCAGGGACCCTTGATCCGACTCAAAATCATCAACGTGGAATGCGTAGTTTTGCTTCGGGCCGTAGCTCGTGCCATAGACATCATTGAAGTCACCCAACACCAACACATAATCTCCACTCGACGAAATCGCGGTGTAGTCAAGCTCCGACTGCTTGTCTTTCCCTGCAAAAAACATGGTTTCACCCACGGTTTGGGTGTCCAGGTTGAGCACAACCACGGCCCCATCGCCTCCAAGCCCCGTGTTCATCTTGACGGCCACACGACTGCCATCGGCGGAAATACTGCCTTCTCCTGCCATCGTGTATCCGCGCACGTATCCACTTGATGTGTTGTACCAACTGCCGAGAATAGTGAAAGACCGGTTGTTGATCATCAGGGGGTTGGTTTCAAAATCAAACAACTGAGTGTGCGTGTTGTCTGACGCATCGTACCGATACACACGGCCGTGATCGCGATCAAAGTAAAACGCATACTTGTCTACCTGCGGGTGCCACTGCCAATCGCCGAGTACGGCACCGCTGTTGCTGACGGCTCGGATGTTGGCGTACGTCTTCGCGTTGTAGAGCGCTCGCGTCGTGATGCCGTGCGAAATGGCATAGGTGCCGTCAGCCGAGAACGCATCGTGCCGAGCGTACTCCGGTCTGTGGTGAAAAGGTTTGGTTGCCCCCATGGACATCGATGCAGCGGCATCCGCGAGCTTGGTCACTTTGACTTTGTAATTTCCACTGCCAGGGTGATCCCACGTCGTGCTAGTACCAACGACGGTAGGCAAGCCCTGAGCTGACGTCGGTTGTGGCCACAGCGTTTTGTGGTAGCCAATGTCCTCGAAACTCGGCACACACTCCCCGCCATTGTCAGGCGGTGAACCACCAGAACCGCGTGTCTCGCCCGGGCCAACAGCGCTTGATCCCGCACTGATCGCACTTGACCCAACTGGCAACAACGCAATCTT
>JBCCUP010000094.1 GCA_039196715.1 Pseudomonadota bacterium | reverse complement strand
CTCATCCGCATCGCCGACGGCGGCCGCGGTGCACGCACGGAACTCGGCGGGGTGCCCGAGGTGGCCTCGAAGGGGCAGGGTGGCTTGCTCGACCTCGCGCTGCACCCGGACTACGCCACCAACGGCTGGCTCTACTTCAGCTACGCCAGACCCCAACGCGGTGGCAGCCAGACGGCGGTCGCACGTGCGCGTCTGACCGACAGTGCGCTGGTCGATGTCGAGACCGTGTTCGCGCCCGCTCAAGCGAGCCGTGGTGGGCGGCACTACGGCAGCCGGCTGGCGTTCGATCGAGACGGTTACCTGTACATCACGGTCGGTGACCGGGGCGACCGCGACCGCAACCCGCAGGACCTCGGTCGCGTGGCCGGCAAGGTGCACCGGGTGCACGACGACGGCCGCGTACCGGCGGACAACCCCTTCGTCGACCGGTCGGGCGCGGTCGCGTCGGTCTGGTCGTGGGGGCACCGCAACCCTCAAGGCATGGTGCGCCTGCCGGACAGCGACGCGCTGATCCTGCACGAACACGGCCCGCGGGGCGGTGACGAGCTGAACCGGGTCGAGCGCGCTGCCAACTACGGCTGGCCGCTTGCGACCTTCGGTATCAACTACTACGGCACGGAAATCACACCGCACACGGCACTCGATGGCACGGTGTCGCCGCTGATGCACTGGACGCCGAGCATCGCACCCTCCGGCCTTGCCGTGGTGCAGGACCCGGCGCTGCCCGAGCTCGCCGGCGAGCTGCTGGTCGGGTCGTTGAAATTCGCCGAAATTCACCGCGTCCGGCTGACTGCAGCGGGGGACGGCGTGGCGGAACACGCCGTCCTGCTCGAGACGCCCGGCCGGGTTCGCAACCTCTACACCGGGGTCGACGGCACGCTGTTCGTCGCTGTGACCGGATCGGGCCTGTACAAACTCGTGCGCGACTGAGTCGCCGTCAGGCGGCGAAGGCCTCACGCGGGTCGATCGGCGTGCGCGCGCTGCCGAGACTGGCCTCGAGGGCGGCAGTGACGGCAATCAGGTCGAGCTCACCGCACGGCTTGCCCACCACCTGAATCGCCACCGGCTCACCGTGGTCGGTGGTGCCGGCCGGCAAGGTCATCACCGGCAACGCGGCCGTGGTGACGTGGCACGCGATGCGCAGCCACTCGAAATAGCCCGAGATCGGCACACCGCTGTTGGCGCCGGCGTAGCGCTCGGTGTGGTGCAGGCTGGCACGCTGGGCGGCAGGGCAGATCAGGCAATCCACGTCGGCCATGAACGCGGCGCTGCGTGCCATGGTCACCCCTTGCGCTTGCATTGCACGGCCCACGTCCTGGCGCGTCAAGGCGAGGCCCTGCTCGATGTTCCACACGGCCTCCGGTTTGATCGTGTCGCGGATGTCGTCCAACACCGCACCGAGGCCCGTGGCGAGGCCGAAGGCGCGCAGCGTGTCGAACGCGAAATCGGCACCGGAAAAGTCCGGACAGTCTTCGACCACGGTAACGCCGGCGCGCGCGAGGGTGTCGGCCACGGCGTGCACGACCGCCTGCACGCTGTCGTCGACATCGAGCCCGCCGAGTGTCGGGCTGACGGCGACCCGGGTGGGCATGCGCGGCTGCTGCACCGCGCGGAAGAAGGCGTGCGGCTCAAAGGCCTTGCTGGTCGGGTTGCTCGGGTCCAGGCCGGTCATGGCGTCGGCGAGGAGCGCCAGGTCCGACACGGTGCGCGCCATCGGGCCCTGCTGACCGAGCACCATCAGCGGCAGGTTCTGCGTGTCGCTGTTGAACACACCCGGGCTCGGCCTGAGGCTCGTGACCGCGCAGAAACTCGCGGGGGTGCGGAGCGAGCCGGCCATGTCCGAACCGTGAGCCAACCACGCACTGCCGCAGGCGAGCGCGGCGGCGGCGCCGCCGGACGAGCCGGCGGACGAAAACGCGGTGTTGTAGGGGGTGCGTGTGGTCTCGAACACGTCGTTGAAGCTGTTGGCGCCGAGGCCGAACTCCGGCGTGTTGCTCTTGGCGTAGACCACGCCGCCCGCCGATTCGAGGTTCGTGACCAGAAAGTCGCTCTGGTTGGGCACGTGGTTCTCGAACACCCGGCTGCCGAGTGTGGTGCGCACGCCCGCCACCGCGGTCAGGTCTTTGATCGGCACCGGCAGGCCGGCGAGATCACCGCGCGCGTCCTGCGGCTGTTGCATGAGGCGGTCGGCGTGCTCGCGCGCCCGATCGAAACACAGCGTCGGCAGCGCGTGGACCGCGGGTTCGGTTGCCGCTACGCGGGCTTCCAGGGCGTCGAGGCAGTCGTGGGGTGTGATCTCACCCGACTTCAGCAGGCCGATGACGTCGACTGCGTCACGTTCGATCAGCTCGCTCATGCGCCGTCCTCGTCCGGTTCGAATCGCAGAGCGACCCCGTTGTTGCAGTAGCGCAGCCCGGTCGGGTTCGGCCCGTCCTTGAACACGTGGCCCTGGTGGCCGCCGCAGCGGGCGCAGTGGTATTCGGTGCGCGGCAGCAGCAGCTTGAAGTCGGTCTTGGTTTCAACCGCGCCGGGGACCACGTCGAAAAAGCTCGGCCACCCGGTGCCGCTGTCGAATTTCATCGCGTCGTCGAACAACACCGCCCCACAGCCGGCGCACGTGAACCGGCCGCGTCGGTACTCGGCGTTGAGTGCGCTGCTGCCCGGCGCCTCGGTACCTTCCTTGCGCAAGACCTGGTATTGCTCCGACGTCAGGCGCTCGCGCCATTCCGCGTCGGTCAGCGCCACGAACTGGGGTTCTGTCATGTCGGATTCCGTTGTCGGTTTTCGCGGTAGGCCACATAACAACCGCAGGCGACGATCAGGGCGCCGCCGAGCAGGGTGTGGGGCATGGGCCAGTCGTGGAACACTAGCAGACCCAGCGAGGCGGACCAGACCAGGTGGCTGTATTCGAACGGGGCCAGTGCGCTGACCGCGGCGACGCGGTAAGCCTCGGTAATGCTGAGCAATCCCCCGGTAAAAAACAAGGCGGTGGTCGCCAGCGTGACGGTGAGCTCGACGTCGAGCGGCTGCCACGCCGCGCGGATGTTGGCGGCAATGCCCGACGACGGCGCGACAGCGGTGTCCTGGCTGAACAGCAGGCCCGCCAGCAGGGTCAGGGCGAGGTAGGGCAGCGCGGTGTACAGCGCCATGGTCAACGCGCGCTCGTCGCCACTGGTGCGGCGCGTGATGATCGGAATCAGGGCGTAGCACAGCGCCGAGAACAACGGCACGGCGGACTCGACGCGAAACAGGCTCGCGCCCGGGTTGATCACGATCAGCACGCCGACGAAGCCCGCGACCACGGCGATCAGCCGGTGGCGGCCGATCCGTTCACCGAGCAGCGGCACTGACAGTGCCGTGACGAACAGCGGCGCCGACATGTAGACCGCGGACGCGTCGGCCAACGGGATGAACGCAAGCGCGAGGTAGTAGCTCGAGAACGCGAGGAAGGCGAGCACGCCCCGCAGCAGCAGCGGCGCGAGGCGTTTCGGGCGCCAGGCGCGGGGTTGCACCAGCGAAATCACCGTCATCAGCAACACTGTCACCATTGCCGTGCGGACGGCGAGCAACTGCAACACCGGCAGCTGCTCGCTCGCCTGCTTGATCAGCACGTCCTGGCAGGCAAACAGCAACATCGCGACGACGATGTACAGCGCGCCGCGTGTCGGGTTGTGCACCGCAGTGGAGACGGCCATGGCAGTGGGCGTGGCGACGGGGACCGGCAGCTTACCTGAGTCTCTGTCCGAGCGATGGCGCCCGTGGCTGGTCCGAGCAGCGCGCTGCGGCTGGCGCTCGGTGGCGCTGGCCACGGTCGGTACACTGGCCCGACTGAATCGCGGGCAGGGGCAGGCAAGTGACGACGACGGGTGCGCGGCACCGGCTGCTGGGCTGCGGGTGCGCGCTGCTGGCGGCCGTGTTGATCAGTGTCTCGAACGTCTGGTCGGGCCAGTACTACCGCGACGGCGGCAACGGCGAGTCGCTGCTGCTGCTGCGCTACCTGGCCTTCGTGCCACTGGTGCTCGCGGTGATGCGGCTGCGCGGGACGCGGCTCGGCCTGCCGCGGGCCGACCGCGCGGTGGTCTGGACGACTGGCGCCTGCTACGCGGTGGGCGGCGGTGCTCTGGTTTTGGCCTTCGGCCGCTTGCCGGTTAGCCTGGTGGTGCTGGTGCTCTACACCTTCCCGTTCGTGACGCTGGTGGTCGAGTGCGTGCTCGCCCGACAGTGGCCCGGGTGGCGTCTGTGCGCGTTGATGGCGCTCGCTTTCGTCGGTCTGGTGTTGGCACTCGGCGGCGACCTGGCCGTGCACGACCCGCTCGGTTTGGTGTTTGCTGTGCTCGCGGCGCTCGGTGTCGGGCTGTCCTTCGCCTTGACCGGTCGCTACCTGACCCACCTCGACAGCGCCTTGCTGGCCTGCCACATGGCGGTGGTGGCACTGCTGCTGGCGACGGTTCTGGTGGTGCTCACCGGGCGTTTTGCCTTGCCCGCGAGTGGGGCTGCGGTGGCCACCCTGGTCACCGTCGTTGCGGCCTTCAGCGTGGCCTACGTGGCGATGTTCGCCGCCGTGCAGCGCGCCGGCGCGAGCGTGGCGGCGACACTCATGAACCTCGAGCCGGTGGTGACCCTGTGGCTGGCCGCCTGGGTGCTGTCGGAGACCCTGTCCAGCGGGCAGTGGCTGGGCGCCGCGCTCGTGGTCGTGGCGGTGGTGGCCTACCCGGTGTGGGGTTTGCGACGCGCCGTGTGAGCACGCCGGTGCGCGCGGAGCAGACGGCGCTGGGCTGCGTGCTACGCTAGCCGCGTACCGCGCCACGCTCTGCAGCATGCTCCACGTTTACCACAGCAACCGCCTCGAAGCGCTGCTCGCGCTGCTGTGCAGCTTGCGCGACGCCGCGCCGGTCGCCGACCCGATTCAGGCCGAGACCGTGCTGGTGGCGAACCCCGGCATCGGTCGGTGGTTGAACCTGCAGATTGCCGAGCGCGAAGGCATCGCCGCCAACATTGACTATCACCTGCCTGCGACGTTTGTCTGGCAGGTCTACCGCGATTGCCTCGACACCGTGCCCGAGCACTCGGCCTTCGAAAAAGGGCCGCTGCGGTTGCGTGTGCTCGGGCTCCTGCAGCACGTCAAGGACGACCCGGATCCGGTGTGGCAACCGGTGCGGCGCTACCTGCAGACCGACGACACCGGCTCGTCGGATGCGCGGCTCGCGCAGTTGGCCGGTCGCGTCGCCGACGTGTTCGACCAGTACCTCGTCTACCGGCCGCAGATGCTGTTGGATTGGGAGCAGGGCTACGACCACGGGGGAGGCGGTGCGACGCCAATCGGCCGGGAGGCAGCCTGGCAGCCGGCCCTTTGGCGCGCGTTGCGCGAGGGCGCGGACGAGCCACACCGAGCCACGCTGTGGCAGCGGTTCTGCACAGCCGCGGACCGGGGCCGGATCGCCGCCGAACGGGTGCCGCCGCGCTTGCACCTGTTCAATGTCGGCCTGCTGCCGCCGAGCACACTGGACGTGTTGGTGCGCCTTGCACGGGTTGACGCGGGGGAGGCGAGCGAGCGTGTTTCGCTGTATTTCCTCAACCCGGCTGTCGACTATTGGGCGGATCTGGTGGACATGCGCCGGCGCGCACGCGAGCGACTCTCATTGCGGGCCGAGTCCGAGCCCCTCGCCGACGACACGCTCGGCAACCCCTTGCTGGCCTCGCTCGGCAGGACCGGGCAGACGCTGTTGCGCCTGCTCGGCGAACGCAGCGAGTGGGTAAACGACGAGCACTTCTTTCTGCCGCCGGCGGACAAGGGCCTGCTGGCGGCGCTGCAACGGGACCTGCTGCACCCCTTCGACGCACACGAGCCGGGCGCGCCGTGCGTGGGGGCAGACCCGAGTATCCAGTTTCATGGCCACTACAGTGTGCTCCGTGAAGTGCAAGCCCTGCACGATCAACTGCTTCAGCGCTTCAATGCCGACGCCAGTCTGGAACCGGCCGAGGTGTTGGTGATGGTGCCCGACATCAACGGCTACGCCCCGGTGATCGAAGCGGTGTTCGGCAGCGTCGGAGGCGTGGGTGATGCACATGCGCGTCACATTCCGTGGTCGATCGCCGATCGCTCACTCACCGGCACGGCTCCGGTCATTGCGCTGGTGTCGCGGCTGTTCGAACTGCCACACAGCGACTTCGAAGCCTCTGACGTCCTCGCGATCGCGAGCGAGCGTGCTGTTGCCCGGCGTTTCGGTTTCGACGACAACGGACTGGCCACCGTCCAACAGTGGTTGCACGACAGCGGTATCCGGCGGAGCCTGGCGGGTGAGCACGACACGGTGTTTGGCGCGCGAGACGCCGCGCTCAATTCCTGGGATTTCGGTTTGCGTCGTCTGCTGCTCGGCCGTGCCGTGCCGGATGAGACTGCGGTCCTGGGTGAATGCGAACCGTGGCCCCATGTCGACGGTGAGCATGCCGTGCTGCTGTCGCAGCTTCTGGAGTTGCTCGATACGCTGCGCCGCGCAGGCCGGGAGCTGTCGCGTGCTCGCACGGTGCCGTCCTGGGTCGACGCGATCAACGAGCTGATCGATCGGATGCTGCTACCCGACGAAGACGAAGCCGATGCACTCGCGCAACTGCGCGAGTTGCTGGCCACGCTCGACGCTGACGCCACGCGCATCACCGAGCACACCGTGTTGAGCCACGACAGCATGCGCGAGCTGTTGCGCGACACCCTCGCGTCGGCCACACGCAAGCACCACCGCTACCTCACCGGTCGGGTGACTTTCAGCTCGATGGTGCCGTTGCGGTCGGTGCCGTTCCGCATGGTGTGCCTGCTCGGCATGAACGACGGCGAGTTTCCGCGCCAGCGCCCGCAACTGGGTTTCGACCTGATTGCGCGCCACCCGGCAGCGGGTGATCGCTCGGTGCGCGACGACGACAAGTACCTGTTTCTCGAGGCGATCCTGTCGGCGCGCGACGAGCTCTACATCTCGTGGTTGCACCGCAGCCCCCAAGACAACACCGCGCGGGAAGCCTCCGTGCTGGTGGGTGAACTGCGCGACCACCTCGCGGCACGCTACCCGGACGAACGCGCGCTTGAGGTCCTGCACCCCTTGCAGCCCTTCTCGCCGGTGCTGTTTGACGCTGGCGGGGCGGCGCGGACCTACGCTGACGAGTGGCACCTCGACAGCGGCAGCGCCGAGCCTGCAGCCAGGCTCGGCTCGGTTGAACGGCCACACGTGCACGACGCAACGCTGGCGTTGGCGGACCTGCAGCGCTTCTGGCGTGACCCCTCGGCGTGGTACTGCCGTGAGGTGCTCGGGTTGTCGTTGCAGCGGGACGCGGAGGCCGTGGCCGACAGCGAGCCCTTCGTGCTCGATGCGCTCGCGCGCTACGGTGTACACCAGACCCTGATTGCTGCGTTGCGGACTGCAGACCCACCGGATGCGCGCAGTCTGTACCGGCGTCTGGTTCGCCAGGGTGTGCTGCCGCACGGGGCGGCGGGCGAACGCAGTTTTGATGCCCTGCACACGGTGGCGTCGGCGGTTGTCGCAGAAGCGCAGTCGCACGCGCGCACCGCGCTGCCGTCGTCGGCGGTCACACTGGCGCTCGACGGTGTGACCCTGGTCGGGCGACTCGAGGACCGTGTCGGTTTCGACAACGGCACGACCGGACGGTTGACGACGCGGGCGTCCTCGCTGAAGGGGCGCGACCTCATCCAGCTGCTGGTTGCCCACCTGGTCGGCACCGCAGACGGTCTGATCACGGGGCCCTCGGTCCACGTCGCCCGTGAACGCTCGGTGACCCTGGCGCCGATGGATCCTGCCGAGGCTGCCGAGCGCTTGCGCGCCGTGCTCGCCGAGTGGCGTGCCGGCCAGTGCGGGGCGCTGCCGTTTTTCGCCGACAGCAGCCCGGTGTTGGCCGGGGTACTGCGCGGTGACCCGCGCACCGTGTGGCTGGGTGGCGGGCACGCCGCGGCGCGCGGCGAGGCCGAGTCCGAGGCGATACACCTGCTGTACCCCGACCCGGGTGCCGTGCTGGCATGGGACGCTGTACAGCAGTGTGCACAACGCGTGTTCGCCGATGTCGACGTGCACGAAGCAGCGTGGTCCCTGTCGTGACGGACGGTCTCGACGCCAGTCGGCTGCCACTCAGTGGCGTGCAGCTGATCGAGGCGAGTGCCGGCACCGGCAAGACTTTCACCCTGGCGAACGTGTACCTGCGGCTTTTGATCGACGGCCGCGATCACCCGCCGTCGACGGTCGAGCAGATTCTCGTGGTCACCTTCACCAACGCGGCAACCGAGGAGCTGCGCGCCCGGATTCGTGACCGGGTGTCCGCGGCGCTGGCCGCGTTGGCTGGTACGGCAACGCCCGACGCGAGCCTGTGCGCGATTCTGGACCCGCACCGTGACGCGCCCGAGACCGTGGCCCGGTTGACGCTGGCGTACCGGAGCATCGACCAGGCCGCCATTTTCACGATCCACGGTTTTTGCGAGCGGGTACTGCGGGAGCACGCCTTCGAGAGCGGGCAGGATTTCGATGCGGAATTGCAAGCCGATGACGCAGCGCTGCTGCGCGCCGCAACCGAGGCCTGGTGGCGGCAGGTCGTCACGCCGATGTCGCGCGACGAGATTGATCGGCTGCCGGAGGGCCTGCGCGACCCGTCCGCGCTGCAGTCACGGCTGCGTCCGGTGATCGGCGACCCGGCCGGCGCGCTGGTGCCGGACGCGACGGACTCTGACGCCACGCTGTGGTCCGACGCGGAGCGTGCCTGGCGCCGCTTCGCCGCCGCCTGGTCGGCTGAACACCCGGCGTGGTTGGACGCGCTGTCGGACGCGGCCGGCGCGCGGCAGATCAAACAGGGCAAGCGGGACTACTGCGCCGCCAACCTGGCGCGCTACGCCGCCGAGGCCGCTGCCGTCGCCGCTGCCGAGGACCTGCCGTCGCAGTTGCCTGGCGGGCTCGAAGCGCTCGGCACCGCCGCGGTCAACGCGGCTGCCAACAAGAACAAGACTGCCCCGACCAGCGCGCTGGGCGACCTCGTCGACGCCGTCGTCGAGTTGCACCGACGCTGGCGGTTTCACGCGTCGGTGTCGCTGCAGCACCGCGCGCACGCTGCCATCGATCTCGACCTGGCCGCACGTAAACGCGCCGCGCGCGTGCGCACGTTTTCCGACCTGCTGGTACACGTGCACAGTGCGCTGCACCAGTCGGGCGGGGACGCCCTGGTCGCACGCCTGCGCGCGCAGTACCCGTTTGCCTTGATCGACGAGTTTCAGGACACCGACCGCATTCAGTACGGCGTTTTCGAGCGTGTCTACCGCGGCATCGATGTCGGTGCACTGTACCTGATCGGCGACCCGAAGCAGGCCATCTACCGCTTCCGCGGTGCCGACATCGACGTCTACTTGCGCGCCCGCGCGCAGACCGATGCGCAACACCGGCTCGACGTGAACTGGCGGTCCTCGGCCCGGCTGGTCAACGCGTTGAACGCCGTGTACGCCGCGAGCCCGGCGCCCTTCGGTGCGGCGGACATTGTCTACCACCCGGTCGCCGCGGCCGGCGCGGCTGACGCCCGTGCGCTTCGGGTGGCGGGGGAGGGTGTTGCACCCTTGCAATTTGATGTGCTTGAGACAGCGGGCGAGAAGCTGCCGCGCATCGACGCGTCGCGCGAGGCGCTTGCCGAGGCCTGCGCGCGCCGCGTCCAGTGGCTGCTGCGCGCTGACAGCGCCACGCTCGGCGAGCGCCCGGTCACCCCGGCGGACATCGCGGTGCTGGTGCGCACGCACGCCGAGGGCGTGCTGGTGGCACGCGCACTCAAGGCGTGCGGCGTCGACAGCGCGATGCAGTCGCGCGACAGTGTCGGACACAGTGCCGAAGCGCTCGACATCATCGCGTTGATGCGCGCGCTGGTCGAACCCGTCCAGACGGGCAGCGTCAGCCGGGTGCTGGTCTCACCCCTGGCGTCCTACGGCGCGGATGAGCTGATCGAAGCGCGTGACGACGCCGGCCGCTGGCAGGCGATCGAAGCACGCGTTGACCAGTGCCGGGCGGTGCTTGCGCAGGCGGGGCCACTCGCAGCCGTGTTGCGTTTCGCCGCGTTGTTCGAGACCACCAAACGGCTGAAGCGTGCGGCAGGCGTGCGCGTGCGTGGCGCGGAGCGCGTGCTCGGCAACTACCTGCACCTCGCCGAGCTGTTGCAAGCGGCCTGGGACGCCGACCCGGACCCCCGTGCGCTGGTCCGGGCCGCGGTCGCGTGGCGTGACGACGAGGGCGATGGCGACAGCCTGCAGTTGCGCCTCGAGAGCGACGAGGCCCTGGTGCAGATCGTCACGCTGCACAAGTCCAAAGGCTTGCAGTACCCGATCGTGCTCTTGCCGTTCGTCTCGGTGGGGCGCGCGTCGCCTCCGGGTCGGACGGACACGGTGGCCTACACCGAGGCGGGGGCCCCGCGCGTCGACCTCGGCAGTCCGGCCATCGGCGAGCGCCGACGTGCGGTCGCCGCCGCGGAGGCCGACGAGGCGATGCGCGTGTTGTACGTGGGCCTGACGCGGGCCGAGCATGGGTGTTGGGTGGCCATGACCCCGAACAAGCACATTCAGGACGCCGCGCTGTGTCGGTTGCTGGGCCTGTCTTTGTCGGCAAAGGAGGCGCCGGCCTTGGCGCACGACCAGATGGTGGCGTGCCTGGACGCCTTGCAGGCCACCTGCCCGGACATCCTGCGCTCCAGCCCGCCCACCGCGGACCGCATCGGGCCGCCGTCGTCGGACCGCAGTGGCACTGCAGGCGCGGCACGCCGCAGCAGCCGGGCCTTGGCACCGAGCTGGCGGGTCGGCAGCTACTCGGCGTTGGCGCGCGGTGCCACGGTTGCGGCAGAGCGACCCGATCACGATGCCGTGGACGCGACCGCCGACCCCGCGCCACCGTCTGCGTTCGACAACCCCTTCGCGTTCCCGCGCGGCGCGGCGGCTGGCACGCTGGTCCATGCCGTGTTCGAGCACATCGAGTTCGATCGGTGCGACGGACCGGACCTTGACGCGACCGTGTTGCAACACCTGCGCGCGCACGCGGTCGACACGCGGTGGGCGCCGGCACTCACACGCCTGGTGAGCGACACCGTGGCCTGCCGCTTGCCCGGGAGCGGGGCAGCGCTGTCGGACATCGGTCGGCACGACCGGCTCGATGAACTCGGCTTCCACTTTCCCGTGGAACGCCTACAGGCCGACGACCTGGTTGCCGTGTTGCGCGACATCGGCGTCCTTGGCACCGAGGATACGCTGCAGTTCGACACCCTCGACGGGTACATGACCGGCTTCATCGACCTCGTGTTCCGGCACGACGGCCGCTGGTACATCGCCGACTACAAGTCCAACCACCTCGGGCACCGGGTCGAGGACTACGGTGAGGCGGCGCTGGCAGCGGCCATGCGTCACCACCGCTACGACCTGCAATACCTGATTTACGCGGTTGCGCTGATCCGCTACCTGCGCAAGCGTCTGGGTGACGTCGACATCGAACGCGACTTCGGTGGGGTCTACTACCTGTTTGTGCGCGGCATGCGACCGACGACCGACGGCACCACGCCGACCGGTGTGTTTCACGCATGCCCGGATGCCGCGGACCTTGAGCGGGTCGACCGCGTCTTGTCGGGTAGGGGCGCCCGTGGCTGACACGCGTGCGGTCCTGGCGGCAGACGAGCGCGTGTCGGCGGTCGACCTCGCGTTTGCGGACTTCCTGCAATCGCAGGCGACGCAGCCCAGTGACGCGCTGTACACCGGCGCCGTGCTCGCCAGCGCAGCCGTGCAGCACGGCGATGTGTGCTGTGCGCTGGCGATCGCCGTCGACCACCACCCGCTCGTTGGTGTGAACGGCCTGGTCGGGTGGCGCGACGCGCTGCTCCAAAGCGGCGTTGTCCAGGCGGCGAGCGAACCCGTCCGCATGCCCTTGGTGCTCGACGCAGCCGACCGGCTCTACCTTGCACGCTATTGGCGTGATGAGACGCGGTTGGCCGAGGCGCTGCGCAGCCGCATGGGTCGGGTCGTCGACCCCGAACCCCCTCCGCGCACACTGCTTGACACGCTGTTCCCACCAAACAGGTCGACCGATGCAGGGCCGGTGGCAGACTGGCAGCGTGTCGCGGCCGTGGTCGCGGCGCGTCAGTCGCTCTCGGTGATCACCGGTGGGCCCGGCACCGGCAAGACCCGCACCGTGGCCCGCCTGCTCGCCGTGCTGGGTGCGCGCCACGGCACACCGCCCGCGGTTGCGCTTGCCGCGCCCACCGGCAAGGCGGCGGCGCGCTTGCTCGAATCACTGCGGACGGAGGCGGCGTCGCTGGATGCGGCGGGCCTTCCCGCCGGTTTGCCGAGCGACGCGTCGACGGTGCATCGGTTGCTCGGCTATCGCCACGGGCGCCGCGGCTTTCGCCACAACGCCGACAACCCGGTGCCGGCGGATGTGGTGCTGGTCGACGAGGCCTCGATGATCGACCTGTCGCTGATGTCGCAGCTGGTCGACGCACTGCACCCCGACACGCGACTGATCCTGATCGGTGACCGCGATCAACTGGCGTCGGTCGAGGCCGGCAACGTGCTCGGCGACATCGTCGGTGACGCGCACCCGACGGCGTACAGCGAGCCACTGCGACGGGCCCTGCAGGCGTCGTGCGCGGGCTTCGACACGCCGGTTGCGTCCCCGCCGTCGACGGACGGCGGTATTGCCGACGCCGTGGTGGCGCTGACGCAAAGCTACCGCTTCGACGCACGCGCGAGCATCGGCGCGTTGGCGCGGTCCGTGAACGCTGGTGACGCGGACGCAGCGGTGGCCGCGCTGGCTGACGGGGCGCAGGCCGAGACGGCGCTCACCACACCGGAGCAAGCAGCTGTTGCCGAGCACGTGGTGTCGCGTACGCTCGCCGAACTGGCCGGCGTGATCGCGGCGCGCAGCCCGACCGAGGCGCTCGATGCGCTGAGCGGCTTTCGTGTGTTGTGCGCCTTGCGCACCGGTGCCCGCGGTGTCGACTCGCTGAACGCGGCCGTCGAGCAGGCCCTCGCGCGGCGCGGTCTGATCGGGTCCGATGCACTCTGGTACCGCGGCCGACCGATTCTCGTGACGCGTAACGCGCCGGGTCTCGGCTTGTACAACGGCGACACCGGCGTGATCTGGCCGGACGAGAACGGGGTGCCGATGGCGTGGTTCGCGGAGGAGGGCGGCGTGCGGGGCGTGGCCCCCGGGCGGTTGCCCGCGCACCAGACCTGTTATGCGATGACCGTGCACAAGTCCCAGGGCTCGGAATTCGGACGGGTCCTGATCGTCCTGCCCGAGCCGCCGCACACGGTGCTGAGTCGAGACCTTGTCTACACCGCGGTGACGCGAGCGCGCCACGCGGTCGAAGTCTACGGCAGCGAGGCAGCCGTGCGCGACGGGTGCCAGACCGACCGCGTGCGGGTGTCAGGGCTCAGGCACGCGCTTTGGGGTACCTGACCGGCAAAAAAAAGCCAGAGCCGGTGGCCGGCTCTGGCTTTGTCGGGTCGCAGCCTGGTTGGCAGGCTGCGGTGCTGGCAGGTTCGCTTAGCACTCACCCTCTGGCAGGTACTGCGCCAGTGCATCCGGGGTCGGATCGTCCGGGTTGCAAAACGACCCACGCAGGATGCCGCCGTTGTCCTCGATGTTCCAACGGATCCACTGTCGTACGCCAAGCGCAGACGCGTGGGGCAACACGTAGACCTGGCCGTCGCCGCGGCGGTTGTCGATGAACGCCTGCTCGACCACGTCGGTGCTGAAGTCGGTGCGGGCGCCCACGCCCAACACATCATTCGATATGGCTGCCCACGCCCAACGGCCGTTCTCGTTGTAGTAGAGCTGCTGTTTCTGCGCGAGCGCGTTCACCAGCGCCACGATCTCCGAGGCGTTGGCCTTGCGCACGTAGTCGCGGTACGAGGGCACGGCGATTGATGCCAGGATGCCGATGATCGCGATGACGATCATGAGTTCAATCAGGGTAAAGCCGCGTTGTTTCATTGCTCCGGTCTCGTCGTGCAAAGTGGATTTGTCTGCTTGGACAATCGGTACTGGCTACCGCACCAGGTAGCAGCTCCAAGCCCGTGCTCACCACCTTCAGCCTTGTTGTATGCTTCGGCTGAGGCAGAGCCATCTTTAGAAGCGAACTTGGTTTTTTGCGGGATACTCTGATTCGCTGTGGCTCGAGAGTTCTGGCACTGAATGGCAGTGTTTTTTCAGTCGAAAAAAAAAACGACACCGTTAAGGTGCCGTTTTTCTTAGGCGCTGCCCGTTTTAGCATCCGCCCTCGGGCGTATACTCTTGGAGGGTCACGTGGGTTGGGTATTGTGCGTCACACCACGTGCCATTGATGATCCCGTTCTCGTCATTGAGGTAGTAACGGATCCACTGACGACTGCCGAATGCGGTCGCTCGAGGTAGAACGGCCAACTGAGCACGTTGTGCCACGCGGCCGAACCAGGTTTGCTCGATGACGTCGCTGGCGAAGCTTGTGCGCGTTATCCCTTCAATGTTGCGCCAGTCACCCTCGGTGGGCCAATTGCCGTTTTCGTTGTAATAAACTTGCAGTTTTGTCGCTTGCGCCTCGATGATCGCGATCACCTCGGCCATGTTGGCCTTGCGCACGTAGTCACGGTAGGACGGCACCGCGATGGACGCCAGGATGCCGATGATCGCAATCACGATCATCAGCTCGATCAGAGTAAAGCCGCGTTGTTTCATTGCTCGTGTTCCGGGAGATGGGTTTCACAATCGGTGCTCGGTTCATCGGTACTGGCTACCGCACCAGGCAGTCGCTCCGAGCGAGCACAAACCACCCTCAGCCTTGCTGAAGGAATCGGCGAAACGACGTCAGTCTTGAGTGTCAACAGTTGACGTTGTGGCGGGAGCCAGGTGCGATTGTGTGCAGAATCGCGTGTCGTGTAATCGCAGAACGGGACACCATGGCGGCGAATATCGTCGGGTTTGCTTGCTGCGCGGCAAAAAAAGGCGCCGCGACCCTGCCTGGGCCCGGCGCCGTCACGGGTGTGACCCCGCATTGAGTCCTTTCAGAAAGGGTGGAGAGAGCCCTTGTCCTTGCCCCTGCCGCGCAACGACCGTGCCGTGCTGGAGGGCACATGGGTTACAGACTGGTTTGCAATGTGGTGCGTTCCTGGTTGTGTTGCAGGGGCGGCGTGGTAAACGAAGCGTCGACGATCCCGCCACGGAGGGCCCCGACTGTGGTCGTCCAACGTGGCGTGGCAGAGGAATTGGACCTGGCCGCTCGCACCAGACGTTGGTGTCATCGGGCCACCTCATGATTATTCAACATAAAATACTGATTGCGAATTTTGGCAAGTGGGTCGACGTGCGCGCGCAGGGTGGTGGGTGAGCGGCAGCGAGGCGGGGGGAAGGCTCGGAAACCGAAGGCTCGGTTTCCTCGGCCCTCTGGGCCCGGCGTGCCGCCATACCCGGTTGCGTTGCAAACGGGTCGAAAGATGGCAGCGCGCCCCGAACGGGGGACTCATCCGCCCGCTTTCACTGGTTCAAACAGAAAGCTAAAGCAAGAGCAATCTTGTCCTCCAATCTCATTGGGATCAAATTCTCATCTATCTCCAGTTAAAGTCCAAGAAGTAGATGGAAAAAAAGATTCACAGCAGCTAGAACTGGAT
>JBCCUP010000093.1 GCA_039196715.1 Pseudomonadota bacterium | reverse complement strand
GTGGCGGCGAACTGACTTAGACAGCCGCCCTTGAAGCACACGGTTTCGATAGGCTGGAATCATCGGCCCGATGATTTGCGTTCAAGAGACTAGCAAATGTCGAGATACAAAAAAAAGAGCAACATCCTAGTCCTCTATATTTTGTACGCATGTACTATTTTCGGGCTGTACAGTGATCGCGGGCAAGAGGACTATTTTTATCTGGCAATCAATCTCTCGCTCGGGGGATGGCTTGCTACTAGTTGGATTGATTCATTGATTAATCAAAAAAAGATCGTTATGGGGGTCTACACGTGCGAGCCAGGCGATGGGGATTATTCGCTATGTAGATTTTGGTGTTTGATTGCATGCTCCTGTGTTTTATTTTGGCCTGTAGCATCCGCAATATTTTAGCTACAAAAAACATTACCTACTTAACCTAATGCGTCATTTGAGTCGAGGAAGTGAAAGAAAGTCGAAGCGCCGTTTGCTACGTAGTATTTTCATGTGCAATCGCAAAAGCACGGTAACATAGACAGCCACCGTTGAAGCACAAACGCAACGCAGTAACTAAGACAGCCACCGTTGCAGCACAAACGCAACTGGGAGCTAGCGCGGTGCCAACGAGTGACAAGGGACGAATGGGGAGGCTTGAGACTGTAGCTCTCGTACTGTGGTCGGTACAGAGACGGCATTTATGCCGTAGACGCAGAACTCAGACAGCCACCTTTAACTAGCTGGGTGGCGGACTGGGAATAGGATGGGAAACTGATAATGTCGTAGTTTCTCCGGCGCATTAGGGGTATAAAGTTGAGGTTCTCAGATTTTTGGTAAGGCAATTATATTGTTGCGCTAATTCTATTTTGGTGGAGATTTTTGTGGAGTCGAGACCTGGTTTTAAGTCCTGAGTTAGATAAGGTCTGGTTGGCTTGGACTGTTGTCTGCTTTATGTTTCCGTTTTATCTCGGCGGCTTTATTTTTCGTAGTAAGAGAGTAATTTTAAGGTGCTTATACATAACGGCGCTGGCGGTTTTTCCAGCTGCATTTGTTTATCCACTTTTTAGGAACTGATTTCTCAAAGTTCCGAGGGATGAGAATTAAGGGACGGATAAATCAGAAGTTACAATAACTTAGGAATAACTTAGACAGTTACCGTTGAAACACAATCGCAAACTGGCCTTTCGCGGTGCCCATGAGGGAACAACTCAGACAGCCACCGTTGAAGCACAAACGCAACCAGGCCTCTCGCGGTGCCAACCACAGTAACATAGACAGCCACCGTTGAAGCACAAACGCAACGCAGTAACTCAGACCAATAACTTAGACAGCCATCGTAACGAATAACTCAGACAGCCACCGTTGAAATACGAACACAACCAGGCCTCTCGCGGGGCCCACGAGCGATAGGGAACGAATGGGGAGGCTTGAGACTGTTGCACTTGTACTGTGGTCGGTACAAAGACGGCATTTTTGCCGTAGACCAGCAGCGCCTGCAGCCGCATGAGTGCGGCAAGGACTGCCGTGGTCGCGGGGAGTCAGGCTGCGAACAGTGGCGGCGATCGACTGCGTGTTTTGCCAACATTGCGCGTGGCACGCTGGATTGCAGCTTCGGTACCAACCCAGTTCTGAAATGACGTTTCGAACGTGGTCGAGATACTCAGCCAGGTGTCGGCGTCAATGCCGAGCCGCTCGAGGATCGGTGGCAGCGTGTCATCCATAGCCCCGCGTTTACCCCCTCGAACAACGCGGCCGGTGAGATCAACCAGTTCGACGTAGTGCGCGAGCGCGAAGGGAATGCCCTCGTGTTTGTCTCTGTGGGCATCTCCCTGAAACCGCATCAGCCCGGATGGAATGTTGCCGGATTTGGCCTGCTCGATCCGCCGCTTGATGCTGGTGTGCTCGCTCGTCTCGGGTGTTTCAGCCAAGTTGGCCCGAATCGGGTTTAGATCAGCATACGCCATTGCAGCGAGCACGGCGGCGTCATCAAGGAGGGCCTGGCTCTTGAATCTGCCCTCCCAGAACAACCCGGTACACCGGTCTTCGGCGTTGGCCTGCCGCGCAATGGGTTCGTTCACACACCGCATGAACCAGGAGATATCCGCCAAGCGAGCGCGCCAGACTTCGGCACAGGTGCGCACATGCGCCACCTCGCCATCGGTCAGTGTGCTGCGGGCGTGCTGATAGCGCTGACTGAGCCGCGTACCATTGAACAGCGCGTGCCACCGCTCGATGACGTCGTCCATGCTCCACGCAGCGGCACGGTCAACGTCGACGTGCAGCACCAGGTGGTAGTGGTTGGACATGATGGCGTAGGCGGCGACATCGATGGCAAAGACGCGGGCGACCGCAGCGACACGTTTTTCCACCCAGGGCCTGCGGTGCTCGTAGTCCTGGCCTGAATAGGCGTCCACGCCGCAGAGAAAGGCCCTTCTCACACAGCGCGACACAACGTGGTACCAAGGTGTGTCGGCGAGGGAAACGAGTTGCGCGCGGGGTGTGGGCACCGTGTCTGTACTCAGTGAACCGAGCGTTGACGTTACCTGAGAGCTGAAACGGGCGATAAGTTGAATTCCAAGCTAACCGGACACATTGGCCTGAACACCTCGCCGCGTTGCATTGTTGTGCCAATGGTGGGTGTCTTTTTCCACTTTCCGGGTGTCTTTTTCCACTTTCCGATTATCAACCTTGTATCACCGTTGATGTTGTCGACTGTACTGCCTTCGAAACAGAGCCGAGTAGGTGAATCTGCGCGTGGGACCGACTTGTATCCCACGCGCGCGCACTCAGACTCTGCCAAGCAGCTCGACTGCCTCGTCGGTAGTCCACACCGCACTGGCCAGCATGCGAAAGTTAGTGAGGGCGGCGAGATAGCCATCACCTTCAGGAATCTTAGCAGCGGCCGTGGCATCTCTCACAACAGCCACTTCGAAACCGCCTTCCAGCATGTCGCGCAAATGCGCTTCGACACAGAGATTCGCAGACATTCCGGCCAGAATGACTTGGTCGATTTTTCGTTTGCGCAATTGCAACGCCAGATCATTGTTCTGCGGGCCGTATACCTTGTGTGGGTTGGCTATCACGGTTTTCCCGTCTTGGATGTATCGCTTGTACTGCGGCATGAAATCCGCGCCAGAACCCTCAAAATTTGTCAGGTCCAACTGGCCTTTGCGGTCAAACATCCGCAGCGAGTGCATCACCTTCTCCAGTGCGCCTTCGAAGCGCCATCCATAGTCTGTTGGGAAATACCAGTGCGGGGAGATAAACAGTTGCACGCCGGCTGCCTTTGACGCTGACATCAGGCGTTCGATGTTCTCGACGGTGTTGTGTTCTTGTACGCTTTCACCAACAACGGGCCAGGTCACGCCGTCTTCTCGCAGGAAATCAATCTGGGGATCGGTTATCACGATTGCGGTGCGGCTCAACTCCAGCTCCATGTCACTTGGCGGCAGGATCCCGCCGTCTGGTTTGCGATAGGGGTCGGTTTCGGCGTGGGCTGCGCCTGCGGCGGCCAAGGTGGCAGTGGCAGCCAATCCTCCCAGGAGGGCATCGCGGCGGTTCATCATCGTGGTGTCTTCAGACATATCTGCAGTCTCCGTTTACATGGGGTGCAGGTTCACGATAAGGTCAGACGCGTATCTTTAGGTCCAGAATTCGTGCCTTTTAATATGATATACGTGCCTTTTAGTCCAACAATGGTCTCCTGATCCAGTGGGTGAATACGCCTTTTTCGACCAGCTGCACGCGAACGCTGAACCGTTCGCGCTGTGCCAGTTGCACGGGCAGTGTGTAATGAACCTGGATAAGTCAACCTCCGCCACGCTGCACTATGTGCTTGTCGGTCGTGGTCAAATTGAGATAGCCGGTCGAAAGCCTTTCGATGTCGAGCCCGGTAGCCTGGTGTTGATACCGGCATTGCGAACTCACAGCTTGCGCAGTTTCGGCGAGCTGAGTGCTCACACACCCGAGTGCCGACCTGCAAGCCTGGATATCGCAGGCTACGTGCACGGTGATGTCAATGTTGATCACGACCGTCGATTGATTGCCATCTGTTCGCGAATGTCGTTGTCATTCCGCAACCTCCACCGCTTGATCGACCTGGTGCGCGAGCCAATTGTCGAGACGGTTGACTCTGGCTCTCTATTGGCCATGCCTCTCGAGACATTACTGCATGAACTGGCAAGCCCAGGCCCTGGGAGCGGCGCAATCATTCGGTCTCTCTTGCTTGTGTGTGCAATCGACATGCTGAGACGGCGATTGAGCTCGAACGGCGCGGATTTGGGATGGATGAAAGTACTGCACGATCCCAAACTCTGGCCAGCCCTGCAATCCATGCTGGATGACCCTGGCGAAACACATTCGCTCGATAGCCTTGCAGAGGCCGCGGGTATGAGCCGCTCAGCGTTTGCAAAACGGTTTGGTGATGCTTTCGGCTGCGGCCCGATGGAACTCCTGCGAGAGCTGCGCATGCAGCGCGCCGCTGCGTTGCTCGTGGAAACAGACGCACCCGTCAAGCGGATAGCGGATTTGTCTGGCTTCCGCAGTCGCAGTGCATTCAGCCGTGCTTTTGAGGCAGCTATGGGCTTTGCGCCTCAGATTTTTCGCGATCGGGACAAGGTTGAGTGACGGCAGACTACGATCTCAAAAGTCGGTACAAATGTGGCCGAGATGCTCAGCCAAGCGTCAGCGTCTATGCCGAATTGCTGGAGAATCGGCGGCGGCTGAATCGGTGTCTGTCAAGTCAGGTTGCGACTGGTACACTTTGCTGTGGGTCAGAAAGACCCTGCCAAGGGTTACCGAACAGAGCGCGCTCTGGGCAATTTTTCTGCGACTTAAAATCGGGGCGTAGCTTAGTTCGGGTACTGGGTCTCTTTCCTATCGCTGCAATCGTTGGGATCCACGCCCTGACTGTCATCGCGACACAAGGATACAGATGGCTTTGGCCGGTTTTTGCGTTCTAGGATTTGGTGGCATTGAACTGGCGCTCGAAATTCGACTTCGTCACCTATGTGATCCCGACGTCCACGTGGATCGTTTGGCGTGAAGGGGCGTTGCAGAAGGCTTACCTCTTTGGTGTTCTCAATATCTTCCTCGGCGGGATGGTCAGTTTTCCCTGTCTCCTTTTCTTAACCTATCGCGCCAGTGGAGACACCGAGAAATTTCTCCTCGGGATTCACACGCAAACAGGAACACAGCCAAGAAGTTAGCCGAACTCCTCTTCCGTGTAGGCCTGAAGTCCACGGTGTGCACCCTTGCCCAATGCGGTCGACGGCGAGTATTGGGTTCGGTTGGATTTGAAGAACCCAAACCGCATTCCAGATAAGGTCACCACTCACACGAATCGCCATTGGCTTGTGCGGTAAAACGCCAGAAGTGTCGTCCTGTGTTTAGCAGGGCTGCGGATGAGCTCTGCCTCCGCACGAGCTGCGAATGCTGTTTCAACAGGGCGGTGGATCTAACTCAGCTGTCGAGAAACTCGCCGAGCGCGCGCAGTGTGCCGGCCGGGTCTTCCTCTGGCACGTAGTGGCCGGTGTTGAGGCTTTCGCAGGTGATGTCGTCGGCGTAGTCGGCCCACACGGCGGGCACGTCGTAGCTGCGGTGCACGAAGCCGTGTTCGCCCCAGAGCACGAGCAGCGGGCAGCGCACGCGCTCCCCGGCGTCGCGGCTCGCACGGTCGTGCACGAGGTCGATGCTCGCCGCGGCGCGGTAGTCTTCACAGCTCGCGTGAACGGTATCAGGGTTGGCAAAGCAGGCCTGGTAGTGGGCCATGGCATCGCGGTCGTGGGTGTAGCCTGGCGCGGCTGCCCGGCGCAGCTTCTCACTGAGGTACCACCCCGGGTCGCGGCCGATCAGGGTTTCGGGTAGCCCGTCTGGCTGGATCAGGAAGAACCAGTGGTAGTAGCCGCTCGCGAAGTGCTGGTCGGTGGTCTCGAACATGTGCAGCGTCGGTGTGATGTCCATGACGCAGGCGCGGCTGACGCGCTCGGGGTGGTCGAGCGCGAGTCGGTGGGTCACGCGCGCGCCGCGGTCGTGCCCGGCGACCGCAAAGGTCTCGTGCCCGAAGTGCGCCATCAGCGCGACCATGTCGGCCGCCATGGCGCGCTTGCTGTAGGGCGTGTGGTCGGCGTCGGTCGGCGGCTTGGCGCTCTCGCCGTAGCCGCGCAGGTCCGGACAGATCACGTGGAAACGCTCGGCCAGGGTCGGCGCCACCGCGTGCCACATGGCGTGGGTTTGCGGGTAGCCGTGCAGCAACAACACCGGCGGCCCCTCGCCGCCGTGCCGCACGCTGAGGCTGCAGTCCGGCGTGTCGACGGTGCTGAGGGTGAAGCGGTCTCCAAACATGGCGGTGGCGTGAGCTCGTGTGGGGCGGTTCAGGGTAGGGCGGTTTCGCCGCCGGCTCAACGGCTGGTGCTGTCGCGCATCAGAACAGCGACGCCTGCTCCGCCGGCTGAGTGGCGGCGGCGAGCTCGGGCTGTGCCGGGTCGCGCGCGTGTAGCTCGGCCGCGAGTTGGGCCGCGAGCGCCGGTGCCTCGGCGCAGCTCGGTGTGTGCAGGAAGACGCGCGGCGCGCGGCCGTCGCGGTGCCAGCCGAGCAGCACGTCGGCCCAACGCGCGAGCGCGCTCTGGGCAAGCGTGGTGTCACGCGGGCTGATGATGCGGACCATCGGCCGCGCCGCGGTGGCGACGGCGTGTGTCGGTACGCGGGGCTTTTGCGCCATGGCCTCCTGGGTGTCTGCGTCGGGTGCGGGGTTGGCAAAGAGGGTGCGCGTGTCGAACACGGTGCGGTTGACCTCGCAGTCCGCCAGCAAGCGGTTGAATGCGGCCTCGTCTTCGCCCTTGGCAAAGAAGGCCGGGTGGCGCACCTCGACCGCGTAGTGAAAGTCGCCGGGCAAGCCTTTGAGGTAGTGGCGCAGGCGCGGCAGGTTGTCCGGGCCGAAACGCGGGCCGAGCTGCAGCCACAGCAGGTCGAGCTGCTCGCCGAGCGGCGCGAGGCACTCGAGGAAGTCGCGCGTGTCGTCGTCGCAGTGCTGCAGTTCGGCGTCGTGGCTGATGCTGCGCGGGAACTTGAAGCAGAAGCGAAAGCGCGGTGGCACCGCACGCTGCCATCGCATGACGGTGTCGGCCGAGGGCAGCCCGTAGAAGGTGGTGTTGCCCTCGACGGTGTCGAAATGGCGGCTGTAGCGCGACAGCGCGTCGTCGCTGCGCGGGGTGAACGACCAGGCGGCGTGGTACCACTGGGGCAGGCCGAGGGCGATCGGCGGGGCGGGCAAAGGCATGCCCGCATTGTTGCACGTCGCCCGGCCCGTCACGCTCGCGATCGACTCGCTACAATAGCGGCCTTTTTTGCCGACGGCCCCTCCGACATGCCCTCGATACACCTCCACGACGCCGAGATCGCCCTGGGTGACCACTTCACCGTGCGCTGCCCCGACTGGACGCTCGAGCCGGGTCAGCACTGGGTGCTGATCGGCCCGAACGGCGCCGGCAAGTCGGCGCTGGCCGCCGCGCTCGCGGGCGAGGGCGACTGGCTCGGCGGCAGCTGCACGGGCCGCCCTGCCGCGGTGGCGGTGGTGTCGTTCGAGGCGCAGGCCGCCTTGATCGAGGCCGAGCGGCGCAAGGACGACGCCGACATCCTCGACGTGATCTCCGAGGGCACACCGGCGGGTGAGGTGATGCGCGAGGGCTGCCAGGACGACGCGCTGCAGGCGGAGCTCGTCACCGCCCTCGGCGTCGCGCCGCTGCTCACGCAGAGTTTCCGCAAGCTCTCGACAGGCGAAACGCGCAAGCTGTTGCTGATTCGGGCGCTCGCGAGTCGGCCGGCGCTGCTTGTGCTCGACGAGCCCTTCGAGGGGCTCGACGTTGCCGCCTGCGCCACCCTCCACCGCGTGCTCGCGGGGGTGGCCGACACCACGCAGATGGTCTTCGTGCTGAACCGCTTCGACGACGTGCCAGACTTTGTCTCGCACCTGGGCTACGTCGGTGACGCCGTGCTGCAGCACCGCGTTTCGCTGGCCGACACCGACGCGGCCGCCGACGTGCGGCGCCTCCTGCACATCAGTCAGCAGGACATCAGCCTGCCGGCTGCGCCGGTGGCCGACCGTCCGCCGGCGCTCGACCCCGCCGCACCGCTCGTCGCGTTGCGCGGCGGGCGCGTCGCCTACGGCGAGAAGGTGGTGTTCGACGGGGTTGATTGGGCCGTCGAGCCTGGCCAGCACTGGCAGCTCAGCGGGCCGAACGGCAGCGGCAAGACCTGCTTGCTGAACCTGATCACCGGTGACCACCCACAGTGCTACGTGAACGACATCGTCGTGTTCGGCATGCAGCGCGGCAGCGGTGAGAGCATCTGGGACATCAAGCAGCACATCGGCTATGTCAGCAGTGCCCTGCAGTGGGAGTACAAGGTCAGCGTCTCGCTGCGCAACGCGGTGGTGTCGGGGTTCTACGACAGCATCGGCCTGTACCGGCGCGCAAGCGACGAGCACAAGGCGATCGCGGCGGCGTGGCTCGCGGTGATGGGCTTGAGCGACCGCGCCGACCAGCCGTTCTCAGGCCTGTCATTCGGCGATCAACGGCTCGCGCTGATCGCGCGGGCCATGGTCAAGCACCCGAACCTGCTGATCCTCGACGAGCCTTGCATCGGCCTCGATGACATCAACCGCAGCCGGGTGTTGGCGCTGGTTGAGCACATCTGTCGCGGCACGGAGACGACGGTGTTGTACGTCAACCACCGCGAGGCGGACCACGTCTCGGGTATTGCGAACCACTTGCGGATGGGGGATGGTCAAGCGATCGAAGTGTGAGGCCTCTGGCTGTGGAACGCGATTCGCCATGCGCGCGCAGTGATGGCACGGTCTGACGGCGTTCCTCAACGCGGAATCGGTCTTGCGTTGGCGCTTCTTGTCGTCTGTGGCACGCTCTCGGCGTTTCTTTCGGCAGAGCTGGGGCGGCTGTTGCTGGGTGTGGCCGGTGTGGCAGGCTGGATCGCCGGCCTTTGCGTGTGGTCGTCGCTGACCACGGCGTTGCGGGCGGTGGCCGCAACCTTGGTGGTGGCCGGTATTGCCGCCGGCGTGACGGCTGAGGTGGACTTGGCGCGTCTGGTCGAGCAGGCACTCTCGCAGAACGTCGGCATTCTCTGCATGCTGCTGTCGGTTGGGTTCCTGCGCCTGGTGTCGCTCGAGCACCCTGACGACCGACCGGCGCGCGGGCTCAGTGGCTGGTGGCGAACGCTGCTGGCCACCGCGGTGTTTGGGGCGGTGATCAACATTTCGGCGTTGCTCATCATCGCGGATTACACCCGCGCCCGTGGCGGGGGGGACGCGTTCACATTGCAATCGCTGACCCGGGTGTTCACCGCGTCGGCGGCGTGGTCGCCGTTTTTCGCCGGCATGGCGGTGGTGTTGTCCTATGTGCCGGGTGTCTCCGTAACGTCACTGATGGTGTCGGCCCTGCCGTTTGCACTCACGGCCATAGCGCTGACCTGGGCCTTTGGTCGATTCGGGCGCGCAGCGCAACTCACCGAGTTTGTTGGTTTTCCCTTGCAGCCCCGCGCGCTGGCGTTGCCGACCTGCCTGGCGCTGCTGGTGCTGGCAGGGTATGCCGTGTTGCCCGCGCTGCCCATCGTTATCGTTATCGCAATTGCCCTGGCGGCGTTGATCACCTGTTTCAGCTTTCTCGCGTACACGGGCGGGCCTGCAGCTGCGCTCGCAACGATGGCCGCGCACGTGATCAATGGCATGGCAAGCGGTCGCAACGAGCTCGTGCTGTTCCTCGCGGCTGGTGTGCTGTCGGTTGGCCTGGGTGCTGCTTTCGACAGCGGGCTTGTGACCCTGCCCGACGCGCCGTACACCTGGCAGGTCGCGAGTGGCACGCTGGCGGCGATGCTGGTGCTTGCGGTGATCGGGGTGCACCCGATCGTGACCGTGTCGGCGATGGCGCCGGTGCTGCTGTCGCTGTCGCCGCCGCCGCTGCTGATCGCCTTGACCTTCCTGTTCGTGTGGAGCCTCGGCACCTCGGTCAGCCCGATGTCGGCCACCCTGCTGACCGTCCAGGGCCGCTACGGCCTCGCGAGTTGGCGCGTCGCGCTCGCCAACGCCCCGTTTGCGGTCGTGTTGTACGGGGTGGCGGTGCTGAGCTTTTTTGTGGTTGCATAAGGTGCTGGCGCGCCAATGGGCCGGGCAGTCAACGTGTGAGGTAAGTCCATGCCCAACCAACCGCTGGGTGGAAACGAGATGCCGCGCTTCGGCGGCCCGGGCACCATGATGCGTTTGCCCGCCGCCGAGTCCGCCGACGGACTCGACGCCTGCTTCGTCGGCGTGCCGATGGACATCGGCACGTCCTTGCGCTCGGGCACGCGCTTCGGCCCCCGGCAGATCCGCGCCGAGTCGCTGCTGATCCGCCCTTACAACATGCACACGCGCGCCGCACCGTTTGATTCGATCAACGTGGCGGACATCGGCGACGTGCCGATCAACACCTTCGACCTCAAGGACAGCGTCGAGCGCATCACCGCGTATTACGACGCGTTGTTGCGGCACCCCTGCATACCCCTGACGCTCGGCGGCGACCACACGCTCACCTACCCGGTGTTGCGCTCGATCGCAAAACGCCACGGGCCTGTGGCGCTGGTGCACGTCGATGCGCATGCGGATATCAACGATCACATGTTCGGCGAGGCGATTGCCCACGGCACGCCCTTTCGCCGGGCCTACGAGGACGGCCTGCTCGATGCACCGCGTGTGTTCCAGATCGGCTTGCGCGGCACCGGCTACACTGCTGAAGATTTCGACACCGCGCGCGAGTGGGGTTTCAACGTCGTGCCGGTGGAGGAGCTCTGGCAGACCTCGCTGTCGCCGCTTGCCGAGCGCATCCGCGCCACGGTGGGTGACCGCCCGGTTTACCTGAGCTTTGACATCGACAGCCTGGACCCGGGCTACGCACCGGGCACCGGCACGCCGGAGATTGCCGGTCTGACGCCACCGCAGGCGCTGCAGCTGATACGCGGGCTGCGCGGTCTAAACCTGGTGGGCTGCGACCTGGTGGAGGTCTCGCCCCCCTACGACACCAGCGGCACCACCGCCTTGCTGGCGGCGAACCTGCTCTACGAGATGCTCTGCGTGCTGCCGGGTGTCGCCTACCGCACGTGAGCCTCAGAAGCAGTCGACGGTTTGCGCGGTAGGCGGCTCTGAGCCTGGGTTGCTGCTGAGCAGCGCGGAGGAGATGCCCTGGTCGGCGGTGTTGCGCAGAAACAGGGGGCCGTATGTGAACGGGGTGCTGGCGACAAACGAGGTGCTCGCGGAGCTGACCCGGTTGTCAACGATGTCCCAGGCAGGCACCGAGGGTGTGCTGGGGTAGCCGTGCACGCGCACACCGAACTGATTCGATGACACGCAGTTGCCGCTGAAACGGGCGCGGCGACCGAGTTCAATCGCGGAGTGACCCGCGCCCAGCACGGCGCTGTCCACGGTGTTGTCGCGCACCTCGACGCCAGCGAAATCGCTTTGATCGGGGTCGCTGCTGTCGATGCTCGAAAGGTGCCCCACCAAGATGGCCGTCTCGGTGTTGTCTAGCACGGTGTTGTTGGCGACCGTGACGTTCGCCGTTCTGGTGTCGGCATTGTGAACTTGGATGCCCTTGCGTCCGCCCGCGAGTTCGTTGCCGGTGATCGAGATTTGATCTCCGCCCCTGACCACAATGGTGGCGAGTTTGTTGTTCGGTGACTCCAATTCGTCACGGAAGTCAGCGTCATCGGAGACGGTGAACAGGTTGTTTTCGATCGTCAGGTCTCGCGTGTTCTTTGTACTGATCGCCGTATCCGTGATGCGATTGCCGCTGATCTCGATACCGCTGAGGGTGCTGTTGTTGCCAACCAGGTTGAGACGGCCACCTTTGTCAATGCTATTCCCGGTCAAGAGCAGGTCGACTGTGAAGTCGCTGTTCGTGACGACCGTCATCAACGTATTAACGCGGCAGACTTGGTTGTCCCGGATGTCTGCGCCGTAGTTGTTGCCGTGAACGAGGATGTGACCAAAGGCGGCCTCGGAAATGTCTTGAATGCAGTTGTTTTCAATCAAGATGTCTTGGTTGCCAAGCGACCAGGTGGCGGCTGCTTCGGCATGCACAACACGCTGCGCTTGAAGGTTGGTTTCGATCATATGGTTGTTGCGCACGATCGTCTGATTCGCTGCACTGAAATGCAAGGCCGCACCATTGAGCTGCGTGAACGTGTTGTACTCAATCAGGTTGTCGAGCCCCTGCACCGTGATGGCATCGCCCTGAGAGTCGATGAACGCACTGTGCTTGACGGTGCTGTCGAGTGAATGCATCCACAACGAGGAATGCCTGGCCCAACTCACAAAATGGTCGTTCCCGGCGGCGTTGCCATCGAACACCAGGCCTTCGAAGGTGACGCCGTTCGCGTCACGCACCATCGCGAAGGACGTGACCAGTTTGTCACCCGCGCTGTACGCCTTGCCCAGCCCGTTGTGGAACTGAACCAAGCCGGGTGAAACCTCGTAGACAGGGTGGTGAGCGAACTCGCCGGCGTAGTAGTCGTTTCCGCCCTCGCGAACCGGTGAAACCCACATGCCCGGCTCGAAGCCTGCGGTGCTTGCAACGGCGACCGACGTCGCCCCAGGCAGGGCATCGGCGATGAGCGTTGTCACCGGCGAGTCGCAACGCCGCAGCGTCGCTGGGGCCTCGCCGCTGGGCTGCCACAATTGATTGGGACGTGGCCGCAGCATCTTGCAGATCGTGTAGACGCGATCGCTCTCGAAGACAACGCTACCGCCATCGCCGGCAGCGTCGATCGCGCGCTGCAGCGCATATTCCTCGTTGCTGCCGTCGCCCTGGGCACCGTACGCGGACACCCACACGGTGTTGGATGTGGTGCGGGTGGTGCGCGTAAATGGGGGGTGCGTTGGGCACGTATCGCAACCGGCAACCAACGGAACATCCGGTGTGGTGTTCTGTGGCACAACCGGCTCAGTCGGGTCAGTAGGCTCGACTGGGTCCGTCGGCTCGGTGGGGTCTGTGGGCTCGACCGGGTCCGTCGGCTCAGTGGGGTCCGTGGGCTCGACAGGGTCTGTCGGCTCCGTGGGGTCGGTTGGCTCGACGGTGTCTGTCGGCTCCGTGGGGTCTGTGGGCTCGACGGGTTCCGTTGGCTCTGTGGGGTCTGTGGGCTCGACGGGGTCCGTCGGCTCTGTGGGGTCGGTTGGCTCGACCCTGTCCGGCTGCTGATCTGGGTTCGGTGTGTTCTCACCGGTTTCGGTGTTCGTGTCGGTCTTCGGCGCGTCGGGTTCGCTCGACTGGCAGGCCGCTAGCACGGCCACGATGACGAAGGTGAACAGCGTTTGTTTGACCCGTTTTATCATCCCATCAACCCTGTGGTCCTTGCGCTCCAAAACAGCCGACGGGTGAGCGTCGTGCGGTATAGCGTCGGTATCGATCGGAATGCCGAAATCTGTTGCATCATTAGAATGCAAACGTATGAATACGCGGCCCGAAGTTGGGTGTGCGATGGGGTAGGCTGCGTGGCCCTAGCAAGCTGACGCGGTAAATCGAGTGCTGTCGGGGCCTCTGGTATATTGCGAAGAGACGCGACGCGCGCGCCCTTTGGTCCTGCGTCTTCACGTGGAAAAGGTGGTGGGCCGGTGGGTCGTGTGCGCTGCCCACTGGCGTTCTCGAACAACCCATAGAGAGGTCAGGTATGAGCACAGAATCTGGAAAGGGCGTTGCCGAGTTTCTCGAGGCAGCCAACGCGGTGGTACCGAAGGTTGCGGCTGCGGACGCGATGGCCTGGTTGGGCAGCGACGACACGGTGTTTCTCGATGTGCGCCCGGCCGCGGCGATTGCCGAGACTGGTACGGTGGAGGGCGCCGTGCAGATCCCACGCGGGCTGCTCGAGTTCAACGCCGACCCTGATTTCGTGATGCACAACCCGGCGATGGACAAGGCCAAACGGGTGGTGGTGTTCTGTGCGCTTGGCGGGCAAGCGGCGCTCGCCGGCAAAACCCTGAAGGACATGGGTTATGGCGAGGTGCTCAACGGCGGTGGCATTCAGGACTGGAAAGACGCGGGCGCGCCAATCGTCACGGGCTGACCGGTGTCGGCTGTCTTCCCGAGCCTGCCCGACACACCGAACCTCTCGGATGTCTTCCGTGCCCACCCGGGCGCGATCGGACCGCTGACGGCGCTGCTCGATGCGGTCATGCGCGCCCCCGGGCCAGTGGGGGTGTCCGAGCGCGAGCTGCTCGCGGCCTACGTGTCGGGGTTGAACGCCTGCGCCTACTGCCACGGCTCGCACACGGGCTTTGCCGAGGCGCTCGTCGTACCTGCGGGCCTCGTGGGTGCGCTGCTCACGGACCTCGACACCGCGCCGATCGAGCCGCGCCTGCGGCCGCTGTGCCGCTACGCCAAGGTGCTGACCGAGACGCCCCGTCGCGTCACGGCTGCCGATGCCCAGGCGGTCTTTGACGCCGGCTGGGGCGAGGACGCCCTGTTCACGGTGGTCTCGGTTTGCGCGGTGTTCAACATGATGAACTGGATTGTCGAAGGCACCGGTTGCGGTGTGGCCGAGGGTGACCTCGCGCGCTGGGCCGGCACCCGGTTCGATCGCTACACCGACTGGGCGGAGGGGGCCGGCCTGTTGCCCGCCGCCCCGTCCGGACAACCGGGCTGACGCGCGCATGGCGTTGATCGAACGGGTCGAACTGCAGCTGGTCAACCTCGAGCCGCCGGTGGTGCGAACCGACGCGATCCAGTCCTTCGAGGTGCAGGAAACCGTGCTGCTGCGCGTCACCGACGCCGACGGCGCATCCGGCACCGGCTACAGCTACACCATCGGCACCGGTGGCCCGGCCATCCTCTCGCTGTTGGAACAGACCCTCGCCCCGTTTCTGATCGGCCGCGAAGCCGACGCGGTCGAGGCGGTCTGGCGTGGCGCGCTGTTCCGCACGCACGCGACTTCGGTGGGCGCGATCACGTCTCTCGCGCTCGCCGCCATCGACACGGCGCTCTGGGACCTGCGCTGCCGCAAGGCCGGGCGGCCGCTCTGGCAACTCGCCGGTGGTGCCAAGCCCGCGGTGCCGCTCTACAGCACCGAAGGCGGCTGGTTGCACCTCGAGGTCGATGCGCTGGTGGCTGATGCCATCGCGGTGCAGGACCGTGGCTTCCGGGGCACCAAGGTGAAGATCGGCAAGCCGAAAGCCGGCGACGATCGAACCCGCCTGCTGGCGCTGCGCGAGGCGCTCGGCGAGGGCTTCGACATCATGGTCGACGCCAACCAGTGCTTCAGTGTGCCGGGCGCGCTGCGTCGTCTGTCGGCGCTCGAGGAAGCCGATGTGGCCTGGTTCGAGGAACCGCTGCCCGCCGACGACGTTGACGCGCACCGGCGGCTTGCCCAGCACAGCACGGTGCCCATCGCGATCGGCGAGAGTGTCTACGCGCTCTCGCAGTTCAAGGACTACTTGCAGGCCGATGCCTGCAGCATCGTCCAGGCCGACGTGGCGCGCGTCGGCGGCATCACGCCGTGGCTGAAGGTCGCGCACCTCGCCGAAGCCTACAACGTGCCGATCTGTCCGCATTTCCTGATGGAGCTGCACGTCAGCCTGTGCTGCGCCGTCACCAACGCGCCGTGGCTGGAATACATCCCGCAACTCGATGCGATCATGGGGTCGCGCCTGCGGATCGAAAACGGTTTTGCCGTTGCACCGAGCGAGCCCGGCCTCGGCATCGATTGGGATTGGGACGCGATTGCCGCGCACACCGTCGCCGGGCCGCTGGTGGTCGATCGCTGAGCGTGCGCGCCTTTCTCGCCCTGCTGCCTGACGCCGACACCGCCCTCGACATCGACCGGTGGCGCGCGCTCTGTTGGCGCAACCTGCCGGGAGCGGTGGCGGTGCAGAACCTCCACGTCACCTTGGTGTTCCTTGGCGACATCGACGAGGACCAGCAGGCCCGCCTGGCGACGCAGCTTGACGCTGTGGTCGCTGCCCCGATCAGCCTTCGCCTGAGTTCGGTTGGCTACCAGGTCGACCAGCGGATGCTTTGGCTCGAACCGTCTTCCAACGACGCTG
>JBCCUP010000092.1 GCA_039196715.1 Pseudomonadota bacterium | reverse complement strand
GGCGTAGCCGGCCTGCGGTGTGATGTGCGACGGGATCGACTGACGCACCCGCACGGACGCGGCGTCGTAGGCCGCGGTGTAGTGCAGCTCGCCGTGGTCAACCGGGCGAAAATTGGCGTTCTCGACCCACTACCGCGCGACGCTCACGACCCGCCTCGCGGCGGGCGCCACCCTCATCGATGCGACGGTTGCGGTCGAGAACCTCAAGCGCACTCCCATGGACCTCATGTACCTCGGCCACGCCAATTTTCGCCCGGTTGACCACGGCGAGCTGCACTACACCGCGGCCTACGACGCCGCGTCCGTGCGGGTGCGTCAGTCGATCCCGTCGCACATCACACCGCAGGCCGGCTACGCCGCGTTTCTCGCGCAGCTGGCGGCCGACCCGACGCCCCACCACGTGTTCGACCCGGCGCTCGCCTTCGACCCGGAGGTCGTGTTCGAGATCGACCTCAAGGCCGGCCCGGACGGCCGCGCGCACGCGCTGCAGAAACACCCCGATGGCGTTGCTGACTACATCAGTTACCGCCCCGACGTCGCGCCGGTGTGCATGCGCTGGATCTGCCGTACCCCCGACCAGGACGGCCTCGGTGTCGCTTTTCCGGCGACCTCGGGGGTCGAGGGCTACACCGTCGAGAAAGCCAAAGGGCGGGTGGTCGAGCTCGCTGGCGGCGACACCTGGACAGTCGCAATGCAGGTCGGGCACCTGGCGGCCGAGGACACCGCTGCGATGGTGGACACCATCGAGCAGATCCGCCAAACCTGACGTGATCGAGGAGGCAGGTATGCGCGCAACACAGTTACTGGCGACCGGCGACATTCAGACGCGCAACGTGCCCGCGCCGACGCCCGGTCCGGGCGAGATCCTGATTCGGGTGGAAGCGGCCGGCATCTGTGGCACCGACCGGCACCTCTACCGAGGCGAGTTCCCCTCCGTGCCGGGCAAAACCCTCGGGCACGAGTTCTCCGGCACGGTCGTCGACAGCGGCGACACCGACCTCGCACTCGGCACCCGCGTCACCTGCGACCCGAACACCTGGTGCGGCAACTGTGACCAGTGCCTGCGCGGTCGGGTCAACCTCTGCGTCAACAACGTCGCCACCGGCATCCACCGCGACGGCGGTTTCGCCGAGTTCTGCGCGTTTCCGGCGTCGAAGGCGGTCGTGCTCTCGAACGACCTCGACCCGTTGCACGGTGCGTTTTGCGAACCGCTGGCCTGCACGCTGCACGGCATGGACATGGGCGCCACCCAGCCCGGTGAGCGCGTGTTGATTATCGGTGGTGGGGTGATCGGCCTGCTCGCGTTGCAGATCGCCAAACGGGCGGGTGGCGAGGTGATGTTGCTGACGCGCAGCGACGCCAAGCAACAGCTCGGGCGTGAGCTCGGCGCTGATGTGGCGGTGGGCAACGCGGACGCGGTGAAGGCGCAGTGGCCGGACGGCGCCGACCTGGTGGTTGAGTGCGCCGGTGTTGCCGACACGGTGACGCTGGCGCCGACGCTCACGCGCACCGGAGGCAGGGTTGTCATACTGGGCGTGTTGCCGAGCGGCGAGACGGTGTCGATCGAACCTTTTGATCTGCTGTTTCGCGAAATCCAGATGCACTACAGCTTCCTCAACCCCTTCACCCACCAGCGCGCGGCGAAGATGATCGAGGACGGGCAGATCGCGGTCGACCCGCTGGTCAGCCGTACCATCTCCCTGGACGACGCCGCCGACGCCATCGCCTCCGACCCGTTGCCCGGCGAAGTGCGTGCGATCGTGGTGCCGAGGGCCGAATAGGTGCTGTCGTCACGGGTTGAAGATTCGAGCGAAAACAGCGCCGGCGTGGAACGATTTGCGAGAACCGCAGCTAGGCGTACGACGCCCGCACTGTCTACAGCCGATTATCTGGCCCGTGAAACAACATCTAGCGTGTGAGCCGGTAGAACCGCCGCGCGGTGTCTGAGAACACCGCCACACGGTCCTCGGGCGAGAGGTGTGCGGTCAGGGTCTGGGCCGCGGCAAACCAGGCGCCGTACTCGCCGCGCAGCCGGCACACCGGCCAGTCCGAGCCCCACATCATGCGTGACGGGCCAAACGCATCGAGCACGTGGTCGACGTAGGGTCGGAGGCGCTCCACCGACCAGTCTGTCCCGTCTTCGGTGATCAGTCCCGAGAGCTTGCAGACGGCGTTGGTCGTGTCGGCCAGGCGGGTCATGGCGGTAGCCCAGCCGCCGAAAGCCTGTTCCGGGCCGTTCACGATATCGGGTTTCATCGCGTGGTCCAGCACCACGCGCAGGTCGCGGTGGCGCATCAACAGCGTGTGCAGGTTCTCGAGGTGCCGCGGCAGGCCGAGCGCGTCAAAGCTGAGGTCAAGGTCGACAAGGGCCTCGAAGGCCCACTGGATGTCGTCGCGCAGCATCCAGTCGACATCCTCGATGTCCTGGATCATCGGCCGCACGCCGAGGAACTTCGGGTGCGAGGCCAGGCGTTCGAGGTGGGATCGGTGCGTTGGGTCCTCGAAGCTCACCCAGCCCACCACGCCGGCGACGCTCGGCGTGGTGTCGGCGATGCCAAGCAGGTACTCGGTCTCTTCCACCGACGGCGCCGCCTGCACCAGCACGGTCTGTGCGACGCCGCAGTCGGCGAGCGCGGGTGCGAGGTCGGCTGGGCCGTAGGGCCGGTCGAGGATCGGGTCGCCCTCGGGAATCCAGCCGTAGTCGCCGCGTGCCGGGTGCCAGAAGTGCTGGTGCGCGTCGATCATGGCATTGTTGCCCGCGCGTCGACGAGACCGCGGTCGATCAACGTGGCCCAGAAGTCCGCAGGCACCGGGGTGTCGAACCAGCTCAGGATCTGCTCGAGTTCCGCGCGGTTGCGCGCGCCCGGGATGACGGACGTCACGATCGGGTGGGCGAGCGGGAACTGCAAGGCCGCGGCGGGCAAGGGCACGGCGAATTCGTCGGCGACCGCACCGAGCTGCCGGGCCTTGTCGACCACCTCGGCCGGCGCGGTGTCGTAGTTCCACATTTCGCGGCCGACCAGGATGCCTGAGTTGAACGGGCCGCCGCAGATGATCGTCGTGCCCGCGGCTTCACAGGCCGGAAAGAGCGTGTCGAGCGGTGTCTGCTCGAGCAGCGTGTAGCGGCCGGCGAGCAGAAACACGTCCCAGTCGCCGACGCCGAGCGCGTCCTGGCACACGGCGTTTTCGTTCACGCCGAGGCCAATCGCTTTGACCTTGCCGGCGCGGCGCAACTCGTCCATCGCGCGGTAGCCGCCCTCGGCGAGGTCGCGGAAGTGCTGCACGTTGGCGTCGCCGTGGGTGAAGGTGCCGATGTCGTGCGCGAGCAGGATGTCGATGCGGTCGAGACCCAGGCGCTGCAGGTTGTCCTCGAAGGCCCGCATGACGCCGTCGTAGCTGTAGTCGTAGACGACGTGAAAGGGCAGTGGGTCGATCATGCCGAAATCCGCCGGGTTCTCGACCGGCCCCGGCACCAGCAGGCGACCCACCTTGTCGGACAGGCGGTAGTCGCTGCCGCGCAGCAGGTCGCCGACGACCCGCTCCGAGCGGCCGAAGCCGTACCACGGCGCCGTGTCGAAGTAGCTGATGCCCACTCGCTGCGCCGCCTCAATCAGCTCGGCTGCCTGTGTGTAGTCGAGGTCGACGAAGTTGCCGCCGAGCGGCGCGCAGCCGAGCCCGAGGGTGTCAATCCTGAGGTCTGTGCGGCCAACCTGTCGTTGTTCCATCCATGACTCCCGGGTTTCTGGCTTGGCGGTCCCGCAACCTTAACGCAGTTCCAGCGCGGTCAGCGGCGGGATCGCCTCGGTGGCGGTGTGGCCACGCAAGGACGCGCGCGCCGTCGCCACGGCGAGCGTCAGGGCGCGTTCGGCCGAACCCCCTTCGTGCAAGGCGTAGATGAGGCCAGCGCAGAACGCGTCCCCGGCGCCAAGGGTGCTCGCGATGTCGGCCGGGTCGAGCGGTGGAATCTCGACCACGTGCTGCGCGCCGTCCGCGCCCTGCCACACGGCCCTTGACGCACAGTGCACGACGACAGACCGCCCGATGCCAAGCGCGGCGAGCTGGCCTGCCATCGACTGCAGCGTGGCAGTGTCGGTGAGTGTGTCATCCTCGGTGCCGGTGGCGCGTGCGGCCTCGAGCTCGTTCACGATCAGGTGGTCGATGAACGGCGCCGCGCTCGCGACGATGGCCCGGAACGCGGGGTGGACAATCGACACCAGGTCGACGCAGGTGGTGAGGCCCGCCTGTTGCGCGCGCTGCAGCACGCGGGCCGCGCCCGACATGCCGCTGGCGTCGATGCGGTCCAGCTCGCCAAGCAAGGACAGGTAGCCGAGGTAGAAAACGCGCGCGGGCGTCCGGGCAAAGGTGCCGGTCGGGAAATCCGCGTCGGCCAGTGCGTCGTTGGCGCCGCCCTGGTAGAAAAAGGTGCGGCTGCGCCCGGGCACCGACATCACGTGGGTGTGCGCGGTGGGCACGCCCGCCTTGATCCGCAGCGCGTCGACCGGCAGGCCGAGGTCGGCACAGCGCTCGAGGATGAACCGGCCCGGCTCGTCGTCGCCGATCGCCCCCATCGGCCAGAGCGGCAGCCCGGTCTCAAGCCGTGCCAGAGCTGCAATGACGTTTGCGGCACCGCCGCCGATGCCGCGCGACTGGTTGTCGATCCGCACGAGGTTGCTCTCGTCCGGCCAGTCCGTGATGTCGTGCACCAGGTCGACGATCCAGTTGCCCGCACAGAGGATGCCGCGCCGCTCGCTGCTCATGCGGGGTAGCGGACCGGTTGCACGCTGTGGGTCGTGCCGGCTTCGAGCGCCGCTGTCAGGATCGCGTGGTGGTCGCCGGCTTCGCGCGGCGTCACACACGGAAAACCCCGCGCGTCGCCGCCGGCGAGCTCGTCAAGGAAAGCTGCCCACATCTGCTGGATCGCATCGGCAAAGCCGAACTCGAAGATGCCGCCGGTGATCGCGGGGAACAGCGACTGGTAGCCGAGGTCTTCGGTTTGCCACACCTGCGCGCCGCCGTCGTAGGCAAGGTATTGCCATTGCCGCGGCGATTGCGAAGAGAAGTAGGCGCTCTTCTTCGTGCCGAGCACGCGGATCTGCCAGGTATTCGAGTGGCCCGGCGCGACCCGCCAGGTCTTCAGCACCAGTGGAAACCCGCCGCCGTCATCGGCGACGTGCCCGGTGACGGTGGCGTTGTCCCAGGTCTCGCACGCCGCGGTGCCGCCCTGGCCGTCCGGCCGGGTCGGGAAGCGGTTCACCAGCGAGGCCGACACCGTCTCCGGCCGCCAGCCGAGCCGCAGCGGGATGTGCAGCACGTGCATGCCGAGGTCGCCCATGCAGCCGTAGGTGCCGTTGATCTCGACCCGGCGCTTCCAGTTGATCGGCTTGTCGGGGTTGAGGTCGGAGGCGTGCAGGAACGCAGCCTCGACTTCGAGGATGTCGCCAAGGTCGCCCGCGCGCACGAAGTCGATCAGCTTCTGAGCGCCCGGAAAGTAGGGCATTTCTGAACTGCATCGCACCAGCAGCGCGGGGTGCGCGTCGATCGCCGCCTGAATGGTGGCGTTGGCCGCGGCGTCGATGCCGAACGGTTTCTCGCCGAGGAGGTGTTTACCGGCCGTGAGGATGTCGGGGTAGAGCGTGTCGTGCAGATTGTGCGGCACCGCGCAGTAGACAGCCTCGACGGCGTCGTTGGCGAGCAGTTCGCGGTAGTCGGTGGTCACCTGGGCCACGCTTGGCACTCGGTCGGCGAACCAGCCGGTGAGGGTGGGGTCGAGGTCGCACACCGCGACGATCTCGGGGCGTGCGCGGGTGTCGGTCAGGTGCAGCCAGCGCGCGGCGGACGACGCGAATTCGCGGCCCATCAGGCCGCAGCCGATCACGCCGAACCGGACGACTCGCGTCACGCGATCATCGCGAGGGCCGCTTCGACCGTCGCGCCCTCGTGCACCACCGCCATCAGCGCGCGCGTCATGCCCGCGGGGTTGGCGTGGTGGATGACATTGCGGCCATAGACGATGCCCTTGGCACCTTGCGTCATGAGCTCGGCCGTGCGCGTGAGAATGACGTCATCCGACACCTTGCCACCGCCGCGCACCAGCACCGGCACGCCCTGGGCGACCTCGATCACGCGGTGGTACTCGGCGACGGTGTCGCAGGGGTCGGCCTTGATGATGTCGGCGCCGAGCTCCACCGCCTGGCGCACCAGCGCGAGAATCTTGTCGAGGTCGCCGTCCACCATGTAGCCGCCGCCGGCGCTGACGTTGTCCTGCATCACCAGCGGCTCGACCATCAACGGCATGCCACAGGTGTCGCAAGCGCGCTTCAGGCGGTTGATGTTGGCGATGCAGTCGCGGTGCAGCGCGGGTTGGTCTGGCAGCAGCAGCAGGTTCACCACCACGCAGGCCGCGTCGAGCATCACACCTTGCTCGACCGCGCCATCGATCACCTCGGAAAAGAGGCTGCGCGGCAGCGGGTTGCCGTAGACGTTGGCGATGTCGGTGCGCAACACGAGGGCAGGGCGGTCGCGCCCCGGCATAGCCTGCAGGATCGGTGCGGTGCCCGGGGTCAGCTGAATCGCGTCGGGTTGTGCGTCGGCGACCACACGGATCGCGGAGTGCATGTCCTCGATGCCGCCGAGGAAGCCCGGCTCGTTGAACATGCCGTGGTCGATGGCGACGTCAAAGCAGTGGCCGGACGTGCCGAACAAGCGGTTCATGCGAGCGCGTTTCATGGCGTGCTGTGCCTCCGTCGAGGGCGCCGCGCCGATCACCCGACCGTACGGCCTCCCGGTATCCGTGTGGTTCTGTGGCCACGATACCATTTCGCCGCCGCTTTTCTATTCAATTGCACCGCGCGTGTTTTCTCCACGGCTCACACGCTCTATGGTGCGTTTCTCGGGCGCTGTACCGCGGGCCGCGGTGAGCGCGTCGGCGGATTTCGGCGGTGCGGACCGCCCACGGCAGCAGCGACACGGATTTCGGACTGACAGGGTGTTTCAATGACCACGATCACGGCCTACCACACGCACGACCTGCGGTTTCCGACCTCCGATAACCTCGACGGCTCCGACGCGATGAACCCGGACCCCGACTACTCGGCGGCCTACATCGTGTTGCAGACGGACGGCCCGCACCGCGGCCACGGACTGACCTTCACCATCGGGCGGGGCAACGAAGTCTGTGTTGCGGCGCTCGAAGCGTTGGCTGCCCTGGTGGTCGGGCGGGACCTCGGCTGGATCACCGAGGACATGGGCCGGTTCTGGCGACACATCACAGGCGACAGTCAGCTGCGTTGGATCGGGCCGGACAAGGGTGCCATCCACATGGCGGCCGGTGCTGTGATCAACGCCGTGTGGGACCTCTGGGCCAAGGACGTTGGCAAACCGGTGTGGCGACTGGTCGCCGAAATGAGCCCGGAAGACGTCGTGCGCCTGATTGATTTCCGGTACATCACCGATGCACTCACACCGCAGGAGGCACGTGCGCTGTTGCACGAGCAGGCGCCGTTCAAAGCCGACCGCATCGCCTCGCTCGAACGTGAGGGATACCCCTGCTACACCACGTCGGCGGGGTGGCTGGGCTACCCCGACGACAAATTGCGGCGGCTCTGCCGCGAGACCCGCGACGCTGGCTTTACGCACGCCAAGTTCAAGGTCGGGCGCGATCTCGAGGACGACATTCGTCGCTTGCGTATTGCGCGCGAGGAGCTCGGTGACGACATGACGATCATGATCGACGCCAACCAGGTCTGGGAGGTGGATCAGGCGATCGAGTGGCTCAGCGCGTTGCAGTTTGCCAAGCCGTTTTTCATCGAGGAGCCCACCAGCCCGGACGATGTGCTCGGCCACCGCGCGATTCGACGAGCGATTGCACCAACCAAGGTCGCCACCGGTGAGATGTGCCAGAACCGCATCCTCTTCAAGCAGTTCATCACCGCGGGTGCGATTGACATCGTACAGATCGACAGCTGCCGCATGGGCGGCTTGAACGAGGTGCTGGCCGTGATGTTGATGGCGGCCAAACACGGGCTGCCGGTCTGGCCGCACGCGGGCGGGGTGGGTCTCTGCGAGTACGTGCAGCACATGTCGATGATCGACTACGTCGCGATCTGCGGCGAGAAGGACAACCGCCGCATCGAGTATGTCGACCACCTGCACGAGCACTTCGTCGACCCCTGCGACGTGCGGGACGGCGCCTATACGGCTCCGTCACGACCGGGCTTCTCGATCGAAATGAAGCCGGCCAGCATTGCGGCCTACACCTTCGACGGCGGTTGAGCCGACGAAACGCGAGTTCGACCCGTGAACCGGTTTCCGCCTGAACGCATCGTCTGCCTGACCGAGGAGACGGTCGAAACCCTCTACCTGCTCGGCGAATCGGACCGCATCGTCGGCGTGTCGGGCTTTGCCGTGCGACCGAAGGGCGTGCGACGCGAGAAGCCGCGTGTCTCGGCGTTCACCTCGGCAGACATCCCGAAGATCCTCGCCCTCGAGCCCGACCTCGTCCTGACCTTTTCCGACCTGCAGGCTGACATCGCCGCCGAGCTGATCCGCAACGGCATCGCGGTGATGGCCTACAACCACCGTGATGTCGCCGGCATCCTCGCGATGATCCGGCATCTCGGCGCCACCGTCGGTGCGGGTGCGAAGGCCAACGTGCTCGCGGACCAGTACCAACGCCGCCTCGACGAGGTCGCGTCACAGGCCACCACCGGCGTGCGTCCGCGCGTGTATTTCGAGGAGTGGGACGACCCCCTGATCTCGGGTATCCACTGGGTCAGCGAGCTGGTGGAGGTGGCCGGCGGCACCGACGTGTTCCCGCAGCAGGCGCGCGAACCCCTCGCGGTGAACCGCATCGTCTCGTCCGAGGCGGTCGTCGCCGCAGCGCCCGACCTGATCCTCGCCTCCTGGTGTGGCAAGAAGGTGCGCCCCGAGAAAATTGCAGCCCGCCCGGGTTGGGATGCCATCCCCGCCGTGCAAACAGGCCGGATCGTCGAGATCAAATCCCCACTGATCCTGCAGCCGGGCCCCGCCGCCTTGACCGACGGATTGGATGCCATCCTCACAGCGTTCACGCTCTACTCAGAGGCTTCGACATGACCGTAGCCAGCCCGTGTACGGGAATTTGCAAGCTTGACCAAAACACCGGCTGGTGCCTCGGTTGTGGTCGCAGCGGTGATGACATTGCCGCGTGGAACGGCCAGTCGTCAGCGTGGCGTGACGGCGTGTGGGCGCAGATCCCCACGCGCTTGTCGACGCTGGGTGTGCGATGCCGTCGGCTGCCGTGGACAACGGACGAGCTCCGCCAGTTTGTCCTCGACACGCTGCAGCCAGGGCGGGGCACTTGGGTGATGGGCGTGGTCGGCGCGGTGGCCGAGTACGCGGTACCGTCGGGGTGGCAGCACGAGGTGCGGTGCGACGGGGACACCATCTCGGCGTGTACCCGAAACGGCGCGCTCAGGATGAGCGTCAACGACGACGTCCGCGCACTCACCTTCGACCCGCCAGCGGCGGGCGATGCGTCGCGCATCGTGTTGGCGGTCAAGCGCGAGCGTGGGCACCCGCCGGTGGCCGACAGCGTGTGCAACCTCGGCGTTGACCGCGACGCGCTCGAGGCCAACGCCGCAGGCCACCTGTTCGACCTGGGGCTTGGGCGTGCTGCCAGCCGATTCTGTGTGCGGGTGTGCGAGGGCGGTGCGCTCACCGCCTTGCAGGGCGCGCTTGGCCAGCCGTTCTCCCGTGCGCTGCCGCACATCGGCGCTGCGCTTGTCGCGGAGAGCCCCCCGCGGGTGGTCGAAAGCGCGCTCGGCCGCATCGAAGCACACGGACGGATCCCGCCACCCGACGCACGTTCGCCCCTCGGGCCGCACACCCACCTGCTGCCTGATCACCTCGCGACCGAGCGTGACACGCCGATCGGGATGGACCTGCCGGGCAGCTACTTGCCCGGTGCGATCTTCTACCCGCCGAGATAGCGCTCAGGCGCGCGCGTGTGCGGCGCGCGCCAGTTGCGCTGCGACGGCCTCGGCTGCCTCCAACGCTCCCTCCAGAAAACCGCCAAAGTCGTGTGCGGTTTCGGTCGAGCCGAAGTGGATGCCCTGGGTCGCCAGCGCAGAGAGCGGGGTTGGCAGGCCGTAGCGCGGGTGCTGTCGGACCGTGGTGCGGTCGAGCGGCGTCGCGATGTCGGGCCGGGTGGCCCAGTCTTGCAAGACAAGTTCGCGCGGTTCGCCGAGCTCGGGGCCGAACAGCGCGACGAGTTGCGCGCGCGTCAGCTGCAACAGTTCCTCTCGGTGCGCGGCCCGCGCGTCGGCCGGTACTCCGACAAACCCGAAGAGGGCGAAGGGCCCGCCGGCCATGGGGGATGCATCGTGGATCTCGACGAGCGGGCCGCGGTGGCTCATCGCATCGCCTGAGAGGCCCGCATCGCGCCAGTGCGGCGCATCGTACACGGCAACCACCTTGGCTTGCCCCGCCATCCAGGTGGGCACCGCTGCCAGCGCCTGCAGCTGTTCGTCTGTCAGCGCAGGTTCGAAGCGCACCGTGTCGGCGACCACCCGCGGTGGCACCGCCAGCACGATCTGTCGGGCGGTCACCGTGCGCGGCGCGCCGGACTGCGTCAGCGTAGCCGTGAGGGCGCCAGGCTGGGTCTGAACCGACACCAGCGCGGTGTGGGTCATCACGCGCGCGCTGTCGAGTGTGCCGGCCAGCGCGTCAATCAACGCGCCAACGCCACCGGCCAGGCGGTACGAGCCGGCCATGCTGGCGTAGCCGCGCCCGCGCTGCACGGCGCCGGTTTGGTCTTGGTACATCAGGTCGCCGGCCGCGTACTGTTCGAACACCGGTATCCCGAAGCGCTCGGCCTGCGCGGCAAGGCGCGGTTGCCCGGGCCAGAACCAGGTCGGTCCGAGGTCAAAGGCCGCGCCGTCGACCTCGAGTGTGGCAATGCGCCCACCGAGCCGGTCCTGGGTGTCGACCAGCAGGAAGTCGGTTCCCTGCTGCGCAAGGCGGTCGGCCAACGCGAGGCCCGACAACCCGCCGCCGACGACGAGGACGTCAGTGTCCATCAGAAGGTCTCGCCGCGCGGCCGGAGGTCGAGTTCGTGTGTCCAGGTGGACGGTGGTTGGGCTGCGAGCGCGAGGTAGGTGTTGGCGATGTCGACCGGACGCATCATGCGGTCCGGGTCGAGGTTGTGCAGCGCACGGCTCGCCGGGGTGTCGATGATACCGTCGAGGATCACGTGGGCTATGTGCACGCCTTTCGGGCCGTACTCGCGTGCGAGCGATTGGGTCAGCCCGCGCAGCCCCGCCTTGGCCGAGGCGAAGGCTGCGAATCGGGCACCGCCGCGCAGGCTCGCTGTCGCGCCTGACACGATGACCGTGCCGCTGCCGGCCGCGACCATCGACGGCAACACCGCGTGCGCGAGGTGCACGGCCGAGAGCACCATCGTGCGCCACGTGGCTTCGAAGTCCGCAGCGGACGTCTGCTCGAAATCGGCGATCACGAGCTGTGCGGGGTTGTGCACCACCAGCGCGGGCGCGCCGTGGGTCTCGGTCAGCGCGGCCACCAACTGCGCGGTGTCGGCGCTGTCCGTGAGGTCGACCGCCAGCGTGTCGTCGGCACCGTCGGGCACCGAGCGGTTCAACCCGACCGCGGTGTAGCCGTTGGCCAAACAATGCGCGACCAGTGCCTGGCCAAGGCCGGGCCCGGCGCCCGCGACGAGTGCGAGGGGTGCAGACATGGTGCGCGATCTCTGTGCGTTGCGTTTGCATTCGGGCTGCGCACCGCACCGCATGGCGCTGCAACCCACCAACCGGCAGTATAGCTATCTATCAGTAGATAGTCAAAAGGCTGTGAGATAAGTTTCACAGCCGCCGCACGGATCGTTTGGTGTCTCCCGGTGGTCTATGCCTGACGCAGACACACGTACGGCGCGTCGAGTGGGCTCGCACCGCCTGTGCCGTTGGAGCCGAACCGATGACCAAGCCCCTGAGCCGACGCCGCGTCCTGACGCTCTCCACCCTCGGCGTGGCCGCCACCCTTGGCGGGTGCGCAAGCACGGCACCGCTCGCGGACGACGCGGGGGCCGGTGCGGTGGCGTCCCCCGGCCCGGTCAGCGTGCGCATCGGGCGGCGCCTGCGCCTGCACATGTTCCAAACCGGCTGGGTCGCGGTGAAGGAACCGCACCGCGCCTATGCAGGCCCGTCGAGCCTGCGCTTTCCGCGGATCTTCCTGAGCCGCACCTGGACCGAGTGGCTGCCGGTGACCGCGTTCGTGATTGAACACCCGCAGGGGCTCTTTGTGGTCGATACCGGTGAGACGGCGCGTATCCTCGACCCCGACTACGCCGCCTGCGACGCCATGACCGGTCTGATCTACCGCCGCAACCTCCGCTTTGCGCTCAGTGGCGAAGACGAGATCGGCCCGCAGATGCGCCGCGCCGGGTTGTCACCGGGCAACGTCGACACCGTGGTGATGACGCACCTGCACTCCGACCACATGGGCGGCATGCGGCACTTCCCGCAAGCCACCTTCCTTGTCGGCGAAGCGGCCATCGGCGGGCACAACGGTGCGCTCATGTGCCGCATCCCCGCGTCGGCGACGCTACAGCCCGTCAAACACACCGACAACGCCATTGGTGCTTTCCGTCGCAGCCACGCCGTCACGCAGGATGGCGCGATCACTGTCGTGCCCACCCCCGGCCACGCCAACGGCCACCAATCGGTGTTGCTGCAGGACGACGGCGTCAACGTGTGCCTCGTCGGCGATGCGGCGTTCACCCTCGACCAGATCCTGACCGGCGAGACCGCCGGCATCGTTGAATCCGTGCCCGACACCGAAGCGAGTGCGGCAACGTTGAAGACCCAGTTCGAGGACTTCAACACCGTGATGCTGCCGACGCACGACCCGGACAACGCGGCGCGGTTGCGCTCCCTCTAGATCCATTCCGGCTAGTTACCGCGACGGTGAACGCGGTAGGCTTCCACGGTAGCGGCCTCGTGCCGAGGTAGCGCCCGGAGCGAAGCCATGCCCAGCCTCACCGTCAAAGACCTGCTCGACGCCAAAGGTGTGCGCCAACTGGCCTATGTGCAAGTTGCGCGCGAAGAAGAAGCCATCGCGGCGTCCGAAGCGGGCATGGACATGATCGGCACGGCTTTTCTGACCGAGCGGTCGCACTTTGCCAAGGCCGTGCCCAACACCCATTTCCAGTTTGGCTTGCCCTGGGGCAAACACGCCGACGCCACCGAAGCGCTGCGCGACGCCATGGCCGCGATGCAAGCCGGTGCCCAGTCGATCTACTGTGGCATGAGCCCGGCGGTGGTCGAGGTGCTGGCGCGCGAAGGCGTGCCGGTGATCTGCCACGTGGGCCTCGTCCCGCCCAAGGCCACCTGGACCGGCGGCTACCGCGCGGTGGGTCGCACCCTCGCGCAAGCCAAGGCCGTCTGGCGACAGGTGCGGGACTTCGAGCAAGCCGGTGCCTTTGCCGTGGAGCTCGAAGTGGTCGCAGCCAACCTCGCCACCGAAATGAGCAAACGCACGTCGCTGCTGACCATTTCGCTCGGCTCGGGCGGTGGGTGCGATGCGCAATACCTCTTCTCGGCCGACATCCTCGGTGAAAACCGCGGCCACATCCCGCGCCACGCCAAGACCTACCGCAATTTCGCCGCCGAACGCGACCGCCTGCAGCGTGAACGCGTCTCGGCCTACCGGGAGTACATCGCCGACGTTGCGGGCGGTACCTTTCCGGAGGACCAGCACGTCGTGGAGATGGCCGAGGACGAGCTCGGCGCCGTGTGGGGTGCCCCGCACCCGTGACGGTGATGGACCGAGCGTCAGAGCCCACCACGGGCTGCCACCCGTCAAGACCGATTCAATGCAGATCTGATGTAATACAAATCCGACACCGTGTGACCCGGCACGGTCAGGCCGAGTGAACAGGGCACGGTGAAATGGACTTCCTACCGCTGAACAAGAACGGCAGACACGTGTACATCGGCGTCTTCCGGCGTGCCGGCGCCGGCATCATCGACACGCTGGTGTTGGTGCCGTTCAGTGTTGCGTTCTACTACCTCGAGAGCCTGTCCATCGGTGTCGCCATCGTTCTGGCGGTGGTTGCGAGCGGGTTGTACGCGGGCTACGCGGTGGTGTGTCACGCGTGCTTTGGTGCCACCGTCGGCAAGGGGCTCATGCACATCCGGGTCACGCAACCCGACGGCGCGCGGATCACCTGGCGGCACGCGGTGCTGCGCTCTTCCCCGTTTCTGGTGTTTGCCTTGCTGCTCGCCATTGCCCAGATCGTGGCCTTGTTGCAGGTCGACACGGCCGCCTACAGCGCCGCCAGTTGGTTGGAGCGCAATCGGCATGTCGTGCCGCATTTGCCGCCGTGGCACACCGTGGTCACCGTGTCCCTGAACGCCTGGATCGTGATCGAGTGTGTTGTCCTGTTGCTGAACACGCGACAACGCGCCATCCACGACTTCATTGCCGGCACAGTGGTGATTCACCGTGACTTCAGCGTGCCGTACCAGGACGCCTTGCGGGCCAAGAGGCGCATGCCCGCGTAGGGGCAATCGTCACTGCAGCGGGCGTTACATTGAGCTCGCGCGCGACAGCGGTGTCGCTGAGGTGCCGCGCCACGGCCTCAAAGGCGCGGAGCGCGTGAACGGACGGAAGCGAGTGGGCCATGAAGTACGCTTCACTGAATCCCGCCCAAGATCCAGTCAATTCGTGACAGGGCCCGCAGCCGGTAGAGTACGGTGCACCAGCGTTCGTCAGGTGTCGGCCTTTGGCCAAGGTATGCGACCGCGACAACCCGCCACCAGGAGCACCCGCCATGGCCCACATCGTCTCTGCCGGACGCCTCAGAAAATCGCCCTTCTACCACTCTACGATGGCAGAAGGCGCTGAGACGTTGCTCACCTACAACAACATGCTGATTCCGCGGGGCTACGGCGATCATGAAGCCGAGTATTGGCGGCTGATCAACGGCGTGTCCATGTGGGATGTCGCAGCGCAACGCCAGGTGCAGCTGAAGGGTCCTGACGCGGCCACGCTGGCGCAGATCCTCTGCACCCGCGACCTGTCACAGCAGGTCGTCAACCAGGGCAAATACGTCGCCGTCTGCGACCACCGCGGCACCCTGATCAACGACCCGATCGCGCTGAAGATCGCCGACGACTGCTATTGGCTCTCGATCGGTAACTCCGACATCTGGTTCTGGGCGCGCTGCGTCGCGGGCGAGCGTGGACTCGACGTCGACGTCTCCGAACCCGATGTGTCGCCACTTGCCGTACAGGGCCCCAGAGCCGAAGACGTCGTCGCTGCGCTCTGCGGTGACTGGGTGCGGGATCTCAAGTACTTCTGGTTCGGCGACGCAGAAATCGACGGCATCCCGCTGAAGGTGGCGCGATCGGGCTGGTCAAAGCAGGGCGGCTTCGAGCTCTACCTGCTCGACGGCTCGAAAGGCGACACGCTCTGGCAGCTCGTCAAGGAGGCCGGCAAACCCTTCGACATCGGCCCGGGCTACCCGAACCCGGCCGAGCGCACCGAGAGCGGCCTCTTGAATTACGGCACCGACACCGACGACCACACCAACCCCTTCGAAGTGCGCCTCGGCACGTTCGTCGACCTCGACATCAGCGACGACGTCATCGGCATCCAAGCGCTCAGACGAATCAAAGCCGAAGGCGTCAAACGCCACCAACTCGGCATCGTGCTCGAAGGCGGTCAGGAACACGAAGACCAATCCATCCGCGACGAGATCGTCAAAGACGGCAAGGTCGTCGGCCACATGACCCACAAGGCGTGGTCATACCGCATGCAGCGGATGATTGGATACGGTCTGGTATCGGTAGATGTGCAGGTTGGTGGCGCTGTCTCGGTGAAGCGGGGTGCCAGTTCAGTTGCCGGCAGGGTGACTGACATCCCGTTCTGAAACGCCGTCAAACAGACGCAGTGAGACGCAGTGAGACGCAAGAGCCGGTACCGGGCTGACCTTGCGTAGACCGCAAGCCACGTTCCTCTTGGGCGTGGCACTTGAACAACCTGCAGTATCGAACGAGCTGGTCGGGTGCGCAACGTACCAAAGGAACGCGTTTCGGCCGGT
>JBCCUP010000091.1 GCA_039196715.1 Pseudomonadota bacterium | reverse complement strand
GGCCCAGCCGGCGCGCGATGAAGAACAGCACGTTCGCGATTTACCGAAGTGCGGGAAACCGGGCGCCCCCGCCGGGTCGGCGGTGGCGCACGGGGTCACGCGTCGCGCTTACTGCGCCACGATGAAGCGCGGGCGCACGGCGTCGTCAGAGCCCTGTGGCACGTCGAACCCGTCCTTGATGCCCCAGGCGATGACCTGGTGGTGCAGCGGGATGTACGGCATGTCCGTCTTCACCTGAGTCCAGGCCTCGTCGATCATGCCGGTGCGCTTGTCGATGTCGGTCTCGGTCGTGATCGCCTGGGTGATCATGTTGACCTTGTCGTTGCTGTAGCCGGTCGCGTTCCACGAGCCTTCACCGTCGAGCAGGTAGGAGAAGACGTAGTGGCTGTCGAGTGTCGGCACGCCCCAACCGAGCATGTAGAAGTCGGACACGCGGTTCTGGATCTTCGGGAAGTGCTGTGCCTTGGGGATGGCGTCGAGTTTGATGTCGATACCAATTTTCGCAAGCATGGCAACCGCCGCCTGGCAGATTTTCTCGTCGTTGTTGTAGCGGTTGTTCGGGCAATCGAGCTGCACCGAGAAACCGTCACCGTAGCCGGCCTCACCCATCAGCGCCTGCGCGCGCGCGAGGTCGAAGCTGATCACTTCATCCTGTGCGTCGGTGTTGCCGAGTACACCGGGTGAGGTGATCATGCCGGCCGGAAAGGACAGGCCTTCCATGACGACGCGCTTGATCGCTTCCTTGTCGATCGCGAGGTTCATCGCCTCCCGAACGCGCACGTCCTGGAAGGGGTTCTTGCCCTTGATGTTCGACGAGCGCAGCTCCGCGATGCCTTGGTCCATGCCGAGGAAGATGGTGCGAACTTGTGCAACCGTGGACACCATCAAGCCGTCGGTGGCTTCGATGCGCTTGAGATCCTGCAGCGGCGGGTCGAGCACGAAATCGACTTCGTCCGAGAGCAGCGCGGCGACGCGGGTGGCGGCGTTGCCGATCGGGCGGTACTCGATGCGGTCGAGGTTGCCCGGGAACTGGTCGTTGCCCCACCAGTCGCCGTTGCGCTCGAGCACGGTGAGTTCATCCGGTGCACGACTGACCAACTTGAACGGGCCGGTGCCGTTGGTGTTGCGTTGGGCGTAGTTCTCTTCGCCGCCGGCGAAGTTCTGCGGCTTGACGACGTCGTTGGCTTCAGCCCAGGTCTTGTCGATCATGAACAGCGACGTGAGCTGGTTCGGCAGAATCGGGTTGGGTCCGTCGGTCATGAGCTTGACGGTGTGGTCGTCGATCACCTCGACGCTGAGCACGTTCTTGATCTGCTCTTTGAAGTCCGAGGCTTCGTCGCGCGCGCGGTCAAAGCTGAACGCCACGTCTTCGGCAGTGAAGGCCGAGCCGTCGTGGAAGGTCACGCCCTGGCGGAGGTTGAAGGTCCAGCCGTCGGCGGCGGACTCCCAGCTTTCGGCGAGCTCGGGTTGCAATGCCATGGTGGCGTCACGGGTGACCAGTGTCTCGTAGATCATCCCGTTCATGACGATGGTCGGGCCTTCGTTCTGCGAGTGTGGGTCGAGGGTCAGCGCGTCGCCGGAGGAGGTCCATCGAAAGGTGTTTTCAGCGTAAGCCGCGCCGCTCAGCGCCAGGCCGAGCGCGACAGCGGCCGCGAGGGTCTTGGGTGTCATGTGGTATTCCCATGTCCTTGAAGTATGCCCGGCCAGAGTAGGGCGGTGCCACGGGAATGTCCAACGCGGCGGCGCGCTCGCCGCGCTCAGAGAAGGTCGGCCGGATCGACGTCAATCGACCAGCGCACCGACCGTTGAGTAGGCAACGATTCCATTGCACGGCGCAGCCGTGTCGCTGCGTTGACGAGGTCGCGCGGCGTGTCAGCGACGAGTAACAGTTGCGCGCGGTACCGCCCGGCACGGCGTTCCATGGGTGCCGGTGCCGGCGGCGGGCAGAGCACGCCATCGAACTGCACGCCAAGCGCGTGCACGTCGTTCAGGAAGGCCATCGCCGCGTCGGGCCCGGTTGCGTCGGCGCGCACCAACGCGAGCCGCACGAACGGCGGCCACTGGCTCGCACGCCGCTCGTCGATCAGCGCCTGGGCAAACGCGGGGTAGCCGTCGCGCACCAAGGCCTGCAGCAGCGGGTGCTCCGGCAGGCGCGTCTGGATGATCACGTCACCCGGTTGCTCGGCGCGCCCGGCGCGACCCGCCACCTGCAGCACCGTTTGGCCGAGGGTTTCGGCGGCGCGGAAGTCGACACGGTACAGCCCGCCGTCAGCGTCGAGTACGCCCACCAGTGTGACCTTGGGAAAGTGGTGCCCTTTGGCGAGCATTTGTGTACCGACGAGGATGTCAGCCTCGCCGCGCGTGGCGCGCTCGAGCGCGGCGTCGAGCGCGCCCTTGCGCCGGGTGTTGTCGCGGTCGATGCGCAACACGCTGTGGTCGGGGAACACCGCGCGCAACTCGTCTTCGACGCGCTCGCTGCCCTGGCCCACCTGCGTCAGCGCCGGCTCGCCACAGTGTTCGCAGAGCGCCGGCAAGGGGCGTTCGCCGCCGCAATGGTGGCAGTGCATTCGTCGCGTGCTGCGGTGCCAGGTCAGGTGCGCGTCGCAGCGCTGGCAGTCGACCGCTTCGCCGCAGGCTTCGCAGACCACCACCGGTGCGAAGCCGCGGCGGTTGATGAACACCAGCACCTGGTTGCCGGCCTCGAGGTGGCTGCGTATGGCGGCGATCAAGGCATCGCCGAGGCCGGCGCGCAAGGCGCCACGCCGCACGTCGACCAGCGACAGCCGCGGCGGCACCGCCTTTCCGGCGCGCTGGCGCAGGTGCAGGTGCAGGTACTTGCCCGAACGCGCGTTGCTCAGGGTTTCGAGGGACGGGGTTGCAGTCCCCATCAGCACGGGCACACCGCGTTCGCTCGCGCGCACCAGTGCCAGATCGCGGCCGTGGTAGCGCAGGCCGTCCTGTTGCTTGAGCGAGAGGTCGTGTTCCTCGTCGATCACGATCAGGCCGAGGTCGGGCAGTGGCGTGAACACGCTCGAGCGCGTTCCGATCACCACGCGCACGGCACCGGTCCGAGCCCAGTGCCAGCGTTGCAATCTTTCGGTGTCGTTCAGCCCCGAGTGCATCACCGCCACCGGCTGTTGCAGCCGCGCGGTGAACCGCCGCACGAGCTGGGGCGTCAGGCCAATCTCCGGTACTACCACCAGCGCCTGCTGGCCGCGAGCGATCACGGCGTCGATCAGTTGCAGATACACCTCGGTCTTGCCGCTGCCGGTCACGCCGTCGAGCAAGGCCGGCTGGTAGCGACCGAAGCACGCGGCCACGGCCGCGACGGCCTCGGCCTGCTCGGGATTCAGGCGCTGCGGCGCGGTGCGCTCGAGTGAGACCGGCGGTGGACCAGCGGCGTCGAGCTCGGTCGCCTCCACCCAGCCCCGTTCGCCGAGGCGGCGCACGGCGTCGCGCCAGTTTGCGGCGGCTGCGCGCAGTGTGTCCGCGGGCTGGGGCCCGGCGTGCAGGGCCTTGAAGACGCGCGCCTGCACCGGCGCGCGGGCCAGCGCGCGCGTGCGCTCGACGGTGTCGAGACTGCGCCCGGCCTCGGTCAGTTGCCACGCCGGTTGGCGGCGGTCGAGTGTCACGGTCGCGTCGCGCAGCGCGACCGGCAGGGCGTGGTGGACGGTTTCGCCAATCGGGTGCACGTAGTAGCGCGAGGCAAAGTTGGCGAGCTTCAGAAGGTCCGGTTCGAGCGCGGGCGCGGCGTCCAGCACCGCTGTCGCGGCGCGGCGCTTGTCGACCGGGACCTCGGTGTGGTCGACCACACCGATGACCACGCCGAGCTTCTGGGTGCGGCCGAACGGCACCCGCACCCGGGTGCCGGGGGCGGGTGGTGTGCCCATCTCGGCGGGAGCGGCGTAGTCGAACAGGGTGCTCAGCGGGGCGGGAACCGCGACACGCAGGATGGTGCGGTGTGGCATCGCGCCATTACAGCACATCGGTGCCCGTGTACAGCCGCTTGCGCCGCGCCAAATCATCCACAGAAATTGTGGATAACTTTGTGGATGGCTTGCGGACTGTGCGCGCAAGTGGCCATTTTGACGCGCGGCGATCGAGGTGGTTCAAAAGTGACCATTTCATGAATATGATAAATATCAATAGGATACAAGACATCTTGGTGAATCATTTCAGCAACACTTACAAAGCGATTGTTTTTTTGACGCCGGCCGCTGCGTGTGAATAAAAATAAAAAAAGGCTTGCCAAACGGCCAAAACGGTGATCGCGGGGCGCCGTGCGACCTCAACGCAGTATTCTGCGCCCACCGCTGTCTCTGTGATTGCGCTGGCCGGGTCGGGTGCCCTATGATGCTCGGCTCGGCCCGGGGTGTAGCTCAGCCTGGTAGAGCACTGTCTTCGGGAGGCAGGGGCCGGAGGTTCGAATCCTCTCACCCCGACCACCACGGCGTCCGTTTCCGCTTTCTCGCCGGCCGCGACCCGAGCTCGGCTGCATTTGCCTCGACTGTGGGGCCCACCCCGGCACCGCGGCGCCGACTCGTCGCGGGTTGGCGTCACGTCGGCAGTCGGGTCCCGGCAGCGCAGCCACTGCAGACGCTGCGACACCCTCGGATTGCGGGGAAGCCACGCTGCACACCCAAACTCTCACTGCACCGCCCCCGGTCTTGCACCGTGCACTGCGTCCTGCCCTGCAGCGGGCGCACGACGGTGCTGCCCAGCGGTACCCGCGCCGGTCCGAACGCGTCTGTTCGGCGTCCGCGCGAATGAGGGCACGGTGAACGTCACGCTTGATCAGTTGCGCGCGTTTCTGGCGGTGGTTCAATCCGGTGGTGTTCGAAAGGCGGCGGAGTCACTCAGCCTCACGCAACCGGCCGTGACTGCCCGCATCAAGTCACTCGAAGAGGCGGTTGGCCAGCCATTGTTCGACCGTGCCGACAAGATGGCACTGACGCGGCGTGGGTCCGTGTTGGTCCGGTACGCGGAGCAATTTCTGTCGTTGCGAAGCCTGGTCGAGCGCGACGTCTCGTCCGCCGACGGTATTGCCCGATTGCTTCGTATCGGCGCGTCCGAAACCATCGTTCAGACCTGGTTGCCGCACTTCATCCAGGACTTGCGCGCGCAATACCCCAACGTCAGTGTCGAAATCGACGTCGATGATTCGTTGAGCCTGCGTGACCGCCTGTTGGCCAACGGCATCGACCTCGGGCTGATGATGGGGCCGGTGTCCGACTACCGGGTCGAGAACCTCAGCTTGCCGCGTTTTGACATGGGGTGGTTCCGGTCGCCTGGCTGTCCGGACCTCTCGCCAGACGCGGGAGACCCCATCATCACCTTCTCCCGGTCGACTCGCCCGCACCGTGAGCTCAAGGAGCAAGTGCTCGAGCGCTACGGCCCGACCGTGCCGTTTTTCCCGTCCACCTCGTTGTCGGCCGGGTTCCGCATGGTCGCAATGGGGTTGGGCATCGGCGCCTTGCCGCTGATACCGGCTGAACCGTTCTTGTCTGCCGGTGATATCGAGCGCATTGAACTCGACATCCAGCCGTCACCGCTCGAGTTCAGTGCGGCGTTCGTGGCGGGCTCCGATGCCGCGTTTTGTCGCCAGGCGGCCGAGGTTGCGGCCGGCACCGCCCGTGAATTCCATAAAATATTTCTATCAAAATAGATCAGTATTTCTAATTTGATTTTATCTCTCACCGGCAACTAGCCTGTTCTGAGGTTTTCGCCGGGGGGAGTCATGGCTTCAAACGCTGACCACGCCAGTCTGTTGCACCGCGACGTTGCGACTGTGCGTGCGGCGATCCGCGCCGGCGACTACGACGGACACACGGCGGGACTGGCGCCCGGCAAATTGCAAGCAAACCTTGTGATTCTGCCGGCGGAACACGCTGCGGATTTTGAGCGCTACTGCGAACGGAACCCGCGCCCGTGCCCGTTGGTCGGCCGGACCGACGTCGGCGACCCGCACTGGACGGCGCTCGGCGACATCGACGTTCGACACGACGTGCCACGGTACAACGTCTACCGCGACGGCGAGTTGGAGCACACTGTCACCGACCTCGCCGCGCTGTGGCAAGCGGACTGGGTCGCCTTCGCCCTGGGGTGCTCCTTTACCTTCGAGACTGCGCTGCGTGAACGCGGTGTGCCGGTGGCACACATCGATGCCGACCGCACCGTGCCGATGTACCGAACGCACGTCGAGACCACGCCCGCGGGCCCCTTTCGCGGCGGCATGGTGGTGTCGATGCGGCGCGTGCCCGAGGCCCAGGTGGCCCTCGCGGAAGCGACCTCGGCGAAATTCCCCTGGGCCCACGGCGCGCCGGTGCACGTCGGTGACCCGAGTGCCCTCGGCATCGCGAACCTCGATCAGCCCGACTGGGGCGACCCGCCGGTCGGGGAGGGCGTCCCCGTGTTCTGGGCCTGTGGTGTCACACCGCAAAACGCCCTGGCGAACGCCCGGTTGCCGCTGGTCGTGACCCACGCACCGGGTCACATGCTGATCACCGACATCGATGACACGGAAAACGCGTTCATCCAATCAACACCCAACAGGAGAGTACGATGAGAAAAGTCATGACAGCTGCGGCCCTCGCGCTCGGTCTCGCAAGCATGGCGAGCGCCGAGACACCGGCCGTGATCAACGCGGTTGGCACCTGGGGCTCGCTGCCCAACTACGCCAGCCACGAGGGGCCATTCTGGAACGAAACCATCGCCGAGGTGTCCGGCGGGTCGATTGTCGGCCAGATCAAACCGCAGACCGAGCTCGGGCTCAGCGGCTTCGAGATCATGCGCCTGGTCAAGAACGGTGTGTTCGATTTCGCGTTCGGTTTGCCGGGCTACGTCGCGGCGGAAAACGCCGTGTTCGAGGGCTCGGACCTGAGTTCGATCATTCAGGATTTCGACACCTCTCGGCAGGTGCAAGAGGCCTACTTCCCGATCATGGAGAAGGCCTTCGCGGACATCTACAACGCCAAGCTGATGATGTTGTACCCCTTTCCCTCGCAGATCCTCTACTGCAACGGTGAGGTCGGCGGCATCGAAGACCTCAAAGGCAAGAAGATCCGCGTCTACTCGACGACGCTCGGCGACTTCGTCGAAGCGGTCGGTGGTGTGTCCGTGACCGTGCCGTTCGCCGAGGTCATTCCGGCCCTGGAGAAAGGGGTGGTCGATTGCGGTATCACCGGCACAACCTCGGCGTACAACGCCAAGTGGTACCAGGTCGCAACGCACGCCTACACGCTGCGCGTCGGCTTCGGCATCGCCTTCGGCGCCATGAACCTCGACAAGTGGAACGCCATGTCACCTGCGCAGCAGGAACTGCTGTCTGCTGAAGTCACCAAGCTGAACGAGGCGCTCTGGGCTGACAACGCGAGCCAGGATGTGACCGCCGTGGCTTGCCTGACGTCGACCGACTGTGCCTCCGAGCCCGGTGGCATGACCCTGGTCGAGCCGTCGTCCGACGACATCGCGACACGCGATCGCCTGGCAACCGAGGTGGTGTTGGCGCGTTGGGCAGACCGCTGCGGTGCGGACTGTGCGGCCGCCTGGAACGACACGGTGGGCAGCATCCTCGGCCTCACCGCGTCGGCCGAGTAAGGCTCCGCCCGAACGGGTCGCCCCACACCGGGGCGACCTGGGACCCCGCACCTGGACACGCCCATGCAATCGCTCGTCTCTGCCCTACACCGCACCAGCCGCGTGCTCGTCTGGATCGGCGGCGCACTGATCCTCGGTTCGGCCGTGCTGGTCACCGTTGAAGTGGTGCTGCGCAAGCTGTTCAACACCTCCATCGGCGGTGCGGACGAGCTCTCGGGCTACGCCTTCGCCGTCGCGACCTCACTCGGCTTCGCCTACGCGTTGTTCGAGCGGGCACACATCCGGGTCGACGCGCTGTTGGTCGTGCTGCCGCGCGGCGCGCGCATCGCCCTGTCCTTCTTCGGCCTGGCGCTGCTGATCGGCTTTGCCGCGGTGATTGGCTGGCAGGCCTGGGCGCTGGTGGGTGACACCTTGCAATACGGGTCGCGCTCGATCACACCGCTGCGCACCCCTCTGGCGATTCCCCAGATTCCCTGGCTGCTCGGGTGGGGTTTTTTCGTGCTGTGCGGCATCGTGCTGTTCGTCGCCGCGCTCTGGAACCTGCTCAAAGGCGACCCGGCCGCGACAGAAAGGCTGATCGGCGTCAAAACGCTCGACGAGCAGATCCAGGACGAGACGACCTGATGCTGACCAAAACGCTTTTCATTCTGCTGTGCCTGATTGCGGCGGCGGTGCCCGTTGCCGCGGCCCTCGGCTGGTTGGGCCTCAGCATGCAGTACCTCGAAAGCCCCATGCCCTTGCACCGGGCCATTGGTGACATGGTGTGGCAGACCGGCAAGGATTTTCTGTTGGTGGCCATCCCGATGTTCATCATGCTCGGCGAGATCCTGTTGCGTTCCGGGATTGCAGCGAAGATGTACGACGGCATGGTCAAGTGGCTTGGCTGGCTGCCGGGCGGTTTGATGCACGCCAACACCGGATCCTGCGCGCTGTTCGCGGCGACTTCGGGCTCGTCTGTCGCCACGGCGGCGACCATCGGCACGGTGGCGATTCCGCAGATTGCCGAACGACGCTACAACGAGCGCTTGTTCCTCGGCACCGTCGCGGCGGGTGGCACGCTTGGCATATTGATCCCGCCGTCGATCAACCTGATCCTCTACGGCCTGCTGACCGACACGTCGGTCCCGGAACTCTACCTCGCGGGCTTTGTGCCGGGCTTTCTCCTCGCGATGTTGTTCATGGTGACGGTGGTCATCCTCTGCGTTGTGCGAACCGAATGGGGCGGCGTGCGGGTCACGGCGACGTGGGCCGAGCGGTTCGCGGTGCTGCCGGCGCTGTTGCCGCCCATCGGCATCTTTGTCGTGGTGGTGGGGTCGATCTACGCCGGCGTGGCCACCCCGACCGAGGCCGCGGCCCTCGGGGTGATCGCGGCGCTGGTGCTGGCGTGGTCCAACGGCACGCTGAGCATCGCCATGTTGCGCGCGGCCATCGAAGGGACGATGCGCACGACTTCGATGATCATTCTCATCATCCTCGCGGCGATCTTCCTGAATTTCGTGTTGTCGGTGATCGGCCTGACCCAGGCGCTCGCTGATTTCGTGACCGGGCTCGGCCTGACGCCCATGCAGACGATGCTGATTCTGATTGCGGTGTTGCTGGTGATTGGCTGCTTCATGGAAACGCTGTCGATGTTGCTGACGACCGCGCCCTTGATCGCCCCGATCATCATCGCGCTCGGCTTTGACCCGGTCTGGTTCGGCATCCTCCTGATGGTGCTGCTCGAGACCGCGCTGATCACGCCGCCCATCGGCATCAACCTCTACGTGGTGCAGGGCGTCCGCGAGCGCGGCGAGTTGTCCGATGTCATGATCGGCGCGGCGCCCTTTGTGGTCACCATGGTCGCGATGATTGCGTTGTTGCTGGTGTTCCCTGACATCGCGTTGTGGCTACCCGGCCTCTTTTACTGATTCGGGCCCCCGAAAGACGGATTGAAACTGATGTGGCAATTTTGGATTGACCGCGGTGGCACGTTCACCGACGTCGTCGGGCGCCGCCCGGACGGGGCCTTGGTGACGCACAAGCTGTTGTCGGAGAACCCCGAGCAGTACCGTGATGCGGCCGTGCAAGGGATCCGTGAGCTGTTGGGCGTGCACGCCGGTGACGCGATACCGGCCGGCGTGATCGAGGCGGTCAAGATGGGCACCACCGTCGCGACCAACGCGCTGTTGGAGCGCAAAGGCGACCGGACCCTGCTGATGATCACCCAGGGCTTCGGGGACCTGTTGCGGATCGGCTATCAGTCGCGGCCGACGCTGTTTGATCTCGAGATCGTGCTGCCGACGTTGCTGTACGAGCGCGTCTTCGAGGTCGACGAACGCCTCGACAAGGACGGTGCGTGCCTTCGACCACTGGACGAAGCAGGCGCGCGCGCGGCCCTGCGTTCAGCGAGGGCCGACGGCATCGACAGCGTCGCCATAGCCTTCATGCACGGCTACCTCAACCCCGATCACGAAGCCCGCGTGGCGGCGATTGCGGCCGAGGAAGGCTTTGGGCAGATTTCGGTCAGCCACCGGGCCTCACCGCTGATGAAGCTCGTGAGCCGCGGCGACACGACCGTGGTCGACGCCTACCTGTCACCGATTCTGCGGCGGTATGTGGACCAGGTGTCCGACGAGCTCGGCGGCGCCGACGGTGCGCGCTTGATGTTCATGCAATCGAACGGCGGTTTGACCGATGCGCGGCTGTTTCAGGGCAAGGACGCGATCCTCTCCGGCCCCGCAGGCGGCGTGGTCGGCATGGTCAAGACCGGTGCACTTGCCGGCTTTGACCGCTTGATCGGCTTTGACATGGGTGGCACCTCGACCGACGTCTGCCACTACGCCGGCCAGTACGAACGCAGTTTTGAAACCGAGGTCGCCGGCGTGCGCGTGCGCGCGCCGATGATGAACATCCACACGGTCGCCGCGGGCGGGGGGTCGATCCTCTCCTACCGGGACGGCCGGTTTCAGGTCGGCCCGGAGAGCGCCGGGGCCAACCCCGGGCCCGCGTGTTACCGCCGCGGCGGCCCCCTGACCGTGACCGACTGCAATGTCCTGCTCGGTAAACTGCAAGCCCATCATTTCCCGTCGGTGTTTGGCCCGAATGCCGACGAGCCGCTGGACGTCGACGCGGTGCACGCGCAGTTCAACGGCTTGGCTGCGGAGATCGCAGAGGCGACCGGCGAGCCGCCGCGCAGCGCGGAAGACGTGGCCGAGGGCTTCCTGCGCATCGCGGTCGCGAACATGGCCAACGCGATCAAGAAAATCTCGGTCCAGCGCGGTTACGACGTCAGCCGCTACACGCTGCAGTGTTTTGGGGGCGCCGGCGGGCAGCACGCCTGCCTGGTGGCGGATGCGCTCGGCATGCAAACGGTCTTCATCCACCCCTTCGCGGGCGTGTTGTCGGCCTACGGCATGGGCCTTGCCGAGATCCGTGCGTTGCGGGAGCGCCAGTTCGAGCGGCCGATGACCGACATCGGCGAGGCGCAGGGTCTGCTGTGCGCGCTTGCGGACGACGCGGCGACGGAAGTCGTCTCGCAAGGCATCGCGCGTGACCAGATTCGCAACGAGTACCGTGTGTTCCTGCGCCACAAGGGGTCACACCAGGCGTTGGAGGTGGCGTTCGGCACCGAGGAAGACTTGCGTGAGCGGTTCAAGGCCGCGCACCAGGCGCGCTACGGGTTTGATGGCGGCGACCGCGAGCTGGTGTTCGAAGCCCTGGCCGTTGAAGCCATCGGCACGGCTGCGAGTATCCCCGATCACACGCTCGACCTCAGCCACACCGCGGCCGAACCGGTCGACCGCGTGCGCGCGACGCTGGCTGGCACGGCACAGGACATCCCGCTCTACGACCGCGCCTCGGTGCTGCCCGGCCAGACGATGGTCGGCCCGGCCATCATCACCGAAGCCACGGGCACCAACGTCGTCGAGCCCGGTTGGCAGGCCGAGATCAACGCCTACGGGCACCTGATCCTGACGCGCGCGGTGCCGCTGCCACAACGCGAGGCGATTGGCACGGACGCCGACCCGGTCATGCTCGAGGTGTTCAACAACCTCTTCATGTCGATCGCCGAGCAGATGGGCGCGACGCTCGCCAACACGGCCTACAGCGTCAACATCAAGGAGCGCCTGGATTTCTCGTGTGCGCTGTTCGACCCGACCGGCGGCCTGGTGGCCAACGCGCCACACGTGCCGGTGCACCTCGGGTCGATGTCGGAATCGATCCGCACGGTGATCCGACTCAACTCGGACATGAAGCCCGGGGATGTGTTTGTGCTCAACGCCCCGTTCAACGGCGGCACACACCTGCCGGACATCACCGTCGTCACACCGGTGTTCGACGATGGCGGCACGGCGCCGTTGTTTTTCGTCGCGTCCCGCGGCCACCACGCGGACATCGGCGGGCGCACGCCCGGGTCGGCACCGCCGGACTCGACCCACATCGAAGACGAAGGCGTGCTGATCGACAACTTCAAGATGGTCGACGGCGGTGCCTTTCGCGAGGCCGAGACGCGCGCACTGCTGGCGTCGGGTCGGTACCCCTGCCGCAACATCGACGACAACCTGGCGGACCTCGCGGCCCAGGTCGCCGCGAACGAAACCGGTCTGCGCGAAGTGAAGCGGATGATTGCGCAGTTCGGCCTCGACACCGTGCACGCCTACATGCGCCACGTGCAGGACAACGCCGAGGAGTGCGTGCGCCGGGTGATCACGTCGCTCAGCGACGGCAGCGTCGACTACGAGCTCGACAACGGCGAGTTCATTCGCGTTGCCGTGCGGGTAAACAAGACGGCACGCTCAGCCGAGATCGACTTCGCCGGCACCGCGGCCAACGCGTTCAATTACAACGCGCCGCTGTCGGTGTGCCACGCGGTGGTGCTGTACGTGTTTCGGACGTTGGTGGGCGCGCCGATTCCGCTGAACGAGGGGTGTTTCAAACCGCTCAAGGTGATTGCGCCTGAGGGTTCGATGGTCAACGCGCAGTACCCGTCCGCCGTGATTGCGGGCAACACCGAGGTGAGCCAGTTGACCTGCAACGCGCTGATGGCGGCCCTCGGTGTTATGGCGGGCAGCCAGGCGACGATGAACAATTTTGTCTGGGGCAATGACCGTATCCAGAACTACGAGACCATTTGCGGTGGCACCGGTGCCGGGCCGGATTTCGACGGCTGTTCAGCAGTGCAGTCGCACATGACCAACACACGCTCCACCGACCCCGAAGTGCTCGAATTTCGCTTCCCCGTTCAGCTCGACGAGTTGTCCATCCGGCGCGGCTCCGGCGGGCAGGGCAAGCACACGGGCGGCGACGGCATTGTGCGCCGCATGCGTTTTCACGAGCAGATGACCGTGACAACGCTGTGCTCACACCGCCGCGTGCGCCCGTTCGCCCAACGGGGTGCGGAGCCGGGGGACGTGGGCAAAGAGTGGATCGAACGGGCCGACGGCAGCGTCGTCGAGCACCGGGGTGTCGATGAGAACGAGGTGTACCCCGGCGACGTGTTTGTCATGCACACGCCGTCTGGTGGGGGTTTCGGGCGACGCTGAACACCGCTGGGTGAGGTGTCGCGTGCGTCGCGCTGACGCCCGACTACTGCCCGGTTTTACACACGGCCTGGATCTTTGTCCCAGCCGGGTCGCGCACGTAGGCGGCGTAGTAGGGCTGGGTGTAGGCCGGGCGGTTGCCTGGCGGGCCGTCGTCTTCGGCACCGAGCGCGAGTGCGGTGTCGAAAAAGCGGTCGACCTGGGCGCTTGTCTCGGCGAAGAAGGAGACATGTTGGCCGTTTCCGCGGGCGGCGGGTTCGCCGTCAAAGGGCCGCTGCACATAGGCAACGGGCAGCTCCGCGCCGCCTCGGGAAAAAGCGTAGTCCTCGCCGGGCGTCTCGTTGCCGGGGGCCCGGCTGATGCCCAGGGTGGCGAAGACGGGCTCATAGAACGCCAAACCCGCCTGCAGGTCGTCGAACGGCAGGGTGACATGCGACAAAATCGAACCGCCGGGCCCGGCCGCTCGGCCTCGCTCATAGAACACGGCTTGCAGTTTATTGCCGTCGGGGTCGCGCACGTAGGCTGCGTAGTAGTCCTCGCTGTAGCGCGGTCGGTGTCCCGGGGCCCCCTCATCGCTGCCACCCTTGGCAAGCGCAGTGGCGTGAAAAAGATCGACCGCGCTCTTGTCAGCCGCGACCCAAGCGATGTGAAAGCCGTTGCCGCGACTCGCCGGTTGGCCGTCATAGGGCTGGCACACGCACAGGAATGGCGCGATCCGGCCGGTCGCTTCGATCTGACCGGTATCCGCGCCACTGCTTTCGCCTGAAACGGACGCGTAGGCGAGAAAGTTGGCCAGGCCGATGGGCGCGCGGGCGTGGTTGAGTACGGGCATCACGGCGTCGTAGAACGTCGCGGCTCTCTCGAGGTCATTGCTGCCGAGTGTCATGTGCATGATCATGGATTCAGTCTCCCTGAGGGCGTTGAATGGACCGTTTTGAGCCTGTCCTGTCGGTTCAGCCCATGTGCGGAATTGCGTTCGGGCGCAACGGGATCTCCATAAGGTCCTCGCCCCAGATGATCCGCCCGTTGTAGACGGCGGCCATCTCGCTGAGGCAGCGTTCCTTCACCCCTTGTGCGTCCATCTGCGGCGTGAAGTGCGTTGTGACCAGGGTTTTCACGTTGGCCTCGGCCGCCGTGCGCGCGGCTTCGAGGTGGCCGGAGGAGGTCTGTTTCTTGTCCTCGGTGAAGGTGCCGGAGATGAAGTAACACATGTGGATCAGGAGGTCGGCGTCGCGCGCGAGGTCGAGGATGCCCTCGCAAGGCCCGGTGTCGCCCGAGTAGACCAGCACCCCGTCGTCCGTTTCGATGCGAAAGCCGTAGGGCTCGATCTGGTCGGGCTGGTGAAACACCTTGCGCACGGTGACCTTCCAGTTGTCGCTCTCGATCACCTGGCCGTCGTAGAGCGCCGTGATGTTCGGTGCCGGGCGCTTGCGCGGCAGCGTGCCGCCGCGGTTGAGGTACACGCGTTGGCTGCCGGCGGAGTGCATGCGGCCGTCGAGGTCGTTGTGGTAGACGCCGTTCTCGCCGAACAGGAGGTCGGACATCCGCTGCATGTACTTCGGCGCGTAGACGGTGAGGTCCGGGATCTGGCCTGCGCCCTGGTCCCAGCGGCTGTGTACGAGGCGCGGGAAGTCGAGGCAGTGGTCGGTGTGCAGGTGCGAGAAGAACACCGTGTTGAGGTCGACGGCGCGCTTGCCGGCGCGCATGAAATTCTCGTGCGCGCCGGCACCGTGGTCGAACACCAGCATCTCGTCGCCGATTTCGACGAGATACCCGGCGCTTGCGCGGTTCAGCATCGGCACCGGCGACCCGGTGCCCAGCAGTGTGACTTTCATCTGATGTGACCTCACTCACGTGCCTGGGGATCGCAGGCCGGCGCGTCGAGCGCGCCGGCCGCCGCTCCATCATCGCATTGGACAGGTGCTGGGGTGCCGAAACCGATCGGGTGCGGGCACGGGCGGCCAGGCCGCTCGCCTCGTGATGCCGGTCTCGTGTGGTGTTCTGTCCGAAGCGCTTTGTACCGAACACGTGAGCAAGGACCGTCGGGGGACGTAGAGCCAGGGGTGTGCGTAACCGTCGGTCATCGGTGCCCTTTTTTTGGCTGTGGCATGGCCCCGATGGCAACCCCTCCTGTCTGTGAGAATTCCGGGGTCTCGCCGGAGACGCTCTCTTCAACGCATAAACATATGCCTTTTCAGTCTTTCTCATCGACCGCGACAGCGACCTAGTATTGCCACCCCCGTGAACACGTCTCTCCGGCCTGCCGCCAGCCAGGCGTGTCGCGGCTGTCTGCCGGGACTGCCCCACAGACAGACAACGCAACAACATCGATGGCGCACGTCAGCGCGCGCGACATCACGCAATGGGACACGCAAGACTATGGCACTGCGCATCAACGACACGGTACCGGATTTCAGCGCCGAGACCGACCAGGGCCCGATCCAGTTTCACGAGTGGATCGGCGACAACTGGGCAATCCTGTTCAGCCACCCGAAGGATTTCACCCCGGTCTGCACCACCGAATTCGGTGCCGTGGCGCAGCTCGCGGATGAGTGGGCCAAGCGCAACACCAAAGTCATCGGCGTCTCGGTAGACGGCGTCGAGGAGCACAAGCGGTGGAAGGGTGACATCGAACAGGTCGCGGGTACACCGGCCGGGTTCCCGATCATCGCCGACGACGCTCTCGCGGTGTCCAAAGCCTACGATATGCTGCCCGCCGAGGCCTACCTGCCAGACGGACGCACGCCCGCCGACAGCGCGACGGTGCGCTCCGTGTTCATCATCGGGCCCGACAAGCAGCTCAAGCTCACGATGACCTACCCCATGACCGTGGGCCGGAACTTTGCCGAGGTGCTGCGTGCGCTCGACGCGCTGCAGATCGCGTCCAAGGGCGTGGCGACACCCGCCGACTGGACGCTCGGACAGGACGTCATCGTGCCCCCGGCAGTGAGCGACGAAGACGCGAAAGCGAAGTTCGGTGAGAT
>JBCCUP010000090.1 GCA_039196715.1 Pseudomonadota bacterium | reverse complement strand
GGTGCCGCGAGTGCCTTCAACGCCCTGAACTGACGGGCGGATAGCGGGTCCCTAACGCCGAGGCGACGCGTTTGCCTCGCCACCGCCGGATTTTCTGCACGCTGGCGGTGTGTGTGTCACACTTGTGCGGCAGTGTGCGTCTGGCCCCGGTCGGGCGCCGCTGACAGGCCCGGTCGTCTTTGACGCGCCGGGTATTTCAGTACGGTTGACGCGTGCCGCGGTCGGTTCAGCACCCCGCGGCACACAACCGGGCAACGCCGCGCGACTCCACTGGGGGGTGTGGCACCCGGGCAACCGACGTCTGTCTGCGTGATGGTGATAGCGCAGGCGGCCTTGTGTCCTTCACCTTTGGTATTGAGAACAGAATGAGTAAAGGAACGGTTAAGTGGTTCAACGCTGAGAAAGGGTACGGGTTCATTGCTCCCGAAGACGGCAGCAAGGACTTGTTTGTCCACCACTCTGAAATCCAGTCTGATGGTGGGTACCGCACGCTCGCGGACGGCCAAGCCGTGGAATTCGAAGTTGGCCAAGGCCAAAAAGGCCCCTGCGCCAACAACGTGCGCGCCCTCTGATCTGAGGCACGTTCGTGAAAAGGGCCACCTCTCGGGTGGCCTTTTTTTGTGCCGCGTTGGGCAGCAATAAATGGGGCTGTTGGTATTCGAACCGAAACACCCCGGCACTCTATTGTCGACTTGGCTACATTGGCCACAGGTCGCACGCCAAATGCGGCCTGTCCGACTCGCTGGGTTCAGCGACTGCGATGACACCATCACGCTGTTCGCAATCGGTTAACAGCGCTTCTGCACTCCATCGATTTGCTGTACGCCACCCCATGTCTTCTGGAATACGGACAGTGAACGTGCCGAGCAACGCGTCTTGCGCGTGCCGCGCTCGGCCCTCGACGCTTTCAAGTTATACCAAATCTGACCCCGGGCTGTTGTTGCTGACCGAGCCGGGTGTTTGGTCAAGAGGAGCGTGCGAACGGCAGTTTGGATCTACAGGAAGTGTTGCTCCTAAATTCTGATACACCGAATCTACCGCATGGAACTGGACTGGGTGGATCGCACCCCCTGAGCCACTCGCGTCAGGCGGGCGGCACTGGCCCGAGTTGCAATGACACCATGCGGCCTTCGCCGTAGACCTGCGTGCCGATCTCGTTGAACCCGAAGGCCTTGTGAAACGCCAACGATGAGGTGTTGGGTGGTTGCAGGTCGATCTCTGCTGCGAGCCAGGGCAAGTCGGTGGTGTGTGCAAAGGCCTGCACATCACGGTAGAACGCGCTGGCGATGCCCATCTTGCGAAAGCGTGCGTCCACAACGACGCGGTCGATGTAGAAAAACGCCTTCATCCGCTCGTTGAACCAGCGGTAGTTGACGCTCTCGTAGTCGGTGCCGTTGGCGAAACCCATCAGGAAACCGGCGAGGGTGTCGTCGACGGTGGCCACCTTGCAGTAGCAGGCTATCGCCGACAGCACGTTGAAGCGGTCGATGTCCATCGGGCTGAGGCGCGCTTCATCCATTCGGTTGAGTTGGCAAATGGCTTCGCGGTCGGCCGGCTCGGCATCGCGCAACGTGACTGCGTGGTCGCTCATGGTCGTGTGTCTGGTGGCTCACGCACCATGATACCCGGCCGAGGCGGGGCCGGTCGCGCACTTGTCTCTGCGCGGCGTTGCGGCCGGGCGGCGGGTCGCTCCCGGTGCGGGCGTCTCGCGGCCGCCTGCCGTACCATGCGCGGGTAAACCGAGGCGGACAGCACCATGCGATTCGAAGGCATCTACACACCGCTCGTCACCGCACACACCAGCGATCACCGCATTGACCACGCGCAGACGGCGGCGGTGATCGACTACCTGATCGACGCCGGTGTACACGGCATCATTGTCGCCGGCACCACGGGCGAGTACTACGCGCAGACGCTGCAGGAGCGTCTCGAGATGATGGCCTTCGTGCACGAGCGCATCGGCGGGCGGGTTCCCACCATCGTCGGTACCGGGGCAATCCGCACCGAGGACTCAATCGAACTCGCGGTGGCGGCGCGCGACCTTGGCGCCAACGCGCTGCTGGTTGCGACGCCGCCATACGCCTGCCCGACCGAACGTGAGAATGCGGTACACGCACTGGCAATCGATGCCGCTGCCAACCTGCCGATCATGCTCTACAACTACCCCGGACGGATGTCGTCGGAGATGGGCGAGGAGTACCTCGACCGGGTCGGCCGCAGCCCGAATTTCCGGGCGATCAAGGAGAGCTCGGGTGACATCAATCGCGTGCACACCCTTGCACGGGACTACCCACACATCGCGCTGTCGTGCGGCATGGACGATCAGGCGCTCGAGTTCTTCGCCTGGGGTGCACGCAGTTGGGTGTGCGCCGGCAGCAACTTCGCGCCGCACGCACACATCGCGCTGTACCGCGCGTGCGCGCAAGAGGGCAACTTCGACAAGGGCCGGCGCATCATGTCTGCCATGCTGCCGCTGATGCGCGTGCTTGAGCAGGGCGGGAAGTTCGTCCAGTGCATCAAGGAGGGGCTGAACCTCCGCGGTTTGCCGGTCGGCCCGCCACGCCGGCCGCTGATGCCGCTCAACAAGGACGAGAAGCGCGAACTCGCGGAAGTGGTTCGCGTGATGGACCGTGCCATTGACACCATCGAGGCTGAAAGCACATGACAAGCTTGACACACGAAGAGGCGCTGGCCATCGGCAAGGGCCTCAACCTGCCGCGCACGGCCTTCATCGATGGCGGGTTTCGCGCGGCCGCGGGCGGTGAGCAGTTCGCCACGCGCAACCCTGCGACCGGTGACACCCTGGCCGAGGTCAGTGCCTGTGGCGCCGAGGACGTCGACTTCGCCGTGGCCAAGGCGCGTGAAGCCTTCGAACACGGGCGGTGGTCTCGTCTCGCCCCTGCAGAGCGCAAAGCCGTGCTGATCCGGCTGGCCAAGCTGATCAAGCGCAATGCGCCGGAGCTCGCCGTGCTCGAGAGCCTCGATTCGGGCAAGCCAATCAGCGATTGCCTGGCGATCGATCTGCCGGAAACCATCAACACCCTGATCTGGCACGCCGAGTCGATCGACAAGCTCTACGACCAGAGCGCACCGGTCGGCGACGACGCGCTCGCGATCATCGCGCGTGAGCCGATCGGTGTGGTGGGTCTGGTGCTGCCGTGGAATTTCCCGCTGTTGATGCTCGCCTGGAAGATCGGGCCCGCGCTCGCGGCGGGCAACTCGGTGATCGTCAAGCCCGCCGAGCAGACGCCGCTGACCGCCTTGCGGGTCGCCGAACTGGCGCTCGCCGCCGGCGTGCCGCGCGGGGTGTTCAACGTGCTGCCGGGTGACGGCCCGGGCTGCGGTGAACCGCTCGGCTTGCACCCCGACGTCGACATGGTGTCGTTCACCGGGTCAACCGACACTGGCCGGCGCTTTCTGCGTTACGCGGCGGATTCCAACCTCAAGAAGATCACGCTCGAGTGTGGCGGCAAAAACCCCGCGATCGTGCTCGACGACGCCGAGGACCTCGACGCCGTGGCGGCCCACCTGTGCAACGCGGCGTTCTGGAACATGGGCGAGAACTGCTCGGCCAACTCGCGGTTGATCGTGCACGAAAAGATCAAGGACGCCGTGTTGGACAAACTGCTGGTGCACGCGCGCCAGTGGCGCACGGGCGACCCGCTGAACCCGAGCAACCACCTCGGCGCGCTGATCGACGATGCGCACGTGGCCAAGGTCACCGGCTGGCTCGGCGCAGGCGACGCCGTGCTCGGCGGCACGGCGGAGGGCCCGTTTGTCGCGCCGACGGTGTTCGACGGCGTGGCACCCGGTGATGCGCTGGCGCGCGAGGAGATTTTCGGTCCGATCCTGTCGGTGATCACCGTGGCCTCGGTCGAAGAGGCGGTTGCCGTCGCGAACGACACCGACTACGGCCTTGCTGCGTCGGTCTTCAGCGCCAACGGCAAGCGCGCGCTGCGCGCGGCACGCGCCATTCGGGCCGGCACGGTCACGGTGAACTGCTATGGCGAGGGCGACATCACGACGCCCTTCGGCGGCTACAAGCAATCGGGCTTTGGCGGCCGCGACAACTCCCTGCACGCGCACGACCAGTACACCGAACTCAAGACCCTGTGGGTTGACCTGACCGACACCAGCACCGAACGCCTGTGATCGCTGTCGCACGGCAGCCGGTCGACACCGGGGTCAATGGCTGGCAGGCGATCTTGCCCGATCGGCCGCCCCGGCCACCACTCACCGAGGCGATCACGGCAGACCTGCTGATCATCGGTGGGGGCTTCGCCGGCCTCGCGGCCCTGCGGCGATTCAACGAGTGCGCGCCGGAGGCGACCGTGGTGCTGCTCGAAGCCAGCACCATCGGCGCAGGACCGGCGGGCCGCAATTCGGGCTTCATGATCGACCTGCCCCACGACCTTGCCTCGGAGGACTACGGAGGGGCGGCGCAGCGTGACAGTCTGACGATCGCGCAGAATCGGCGGGCAATCGCCTTCGCATTGGCGCAACGCGATGCCCTCGGTATGCCGGGTGAAGCGGTTCAACCCGTCGGCAAGGTGAACGGCGCCGCGACTGCCGCTGGCGAACGGCACAATGCCGACTACGCCGCGCACCTCGCCTCGATTGGCGAACCGAGCGAATCACTCGATGCGGCAGCGATGCGGGCGTTGACCGGGTGCGACTACTACCGCAACGGGCTCTACACGCCGGGCACGGCGATGCTGCAACCGGCGCTCTACAACCGCCTGTTGGCCGACGGCGCCGTCGAGAGCGGCTCGGGCCGGTGCCGGGTGTTCGAGCACAGCGGCGTGCAGCAGCTCGAGCGTGTCGGCAACGATTGGTGTGCGCGCACGGAAGGAGGGCAGGTGACAGCGCCGACGGTGATTCTCGCGGTCAACGGACACGTGGCGAGTTTCGGTTTTTATCAACGCCAGTTGCTGCATGTCTTCACCTACGCGTCCATGACCCGTGAGCTCAGCGCGACCGAAGTGCGAGCGCTCGGTGGTGAGCCAACCTGGTCTCTGACGCCGTCGGATCCCATGGGCACCACCGTTCGGCGGGTCAACGGCGCAGGTGGCGCTCGCATTGTGGTGCGCAACCGCTTCACCTGCGACCCCTCGATGGCGGTGAGCGCGGCCCGCATTGAACGTGTGGGTCAGGTACACGAGCGCGCCTTCGCGGCGCGCTTCCCGTCACTTCGTGGGGTTGCGATGCAATTCCGCTGGGGTGGTCGTCTCTGCCTGTCGTGGAACGGGGTGTCGACCTTCTCGGAGCCTGAGCCAGGCTTGCATCTGGCGTGCTGTCAGAACGGATTGGGCGCCGCCCGAGGCACCGTGGCGGGCATCGCTGCCGCCGAACGCGCCGCTCGCGTGAATTCCGAGCTGGCAGAACAGTTGGAGGCCGAAGCGGCACCCAGGGTGTTGCCGCCGGAACCCTTTGCAGCGCTTGGGGCCAACGCCGTCATGCGCTGGAAGGAGTTCAGCGCCGGCCGTGAGGTGTGACGGCGGCGGCTTGTCGGTACGTCCGCTGGCTTCTGACGGCGAGAAGGCTTTGGTAGGGTGTCAGTCCGAGCATTCCTGTGCGCGGCACGCGCTGCGCTTCACCCCCGCAACCGAGGAGACACCATGACGCAACTGAGCCATTCGGATTGGACCGCCAGAGCGGCCTCGCTGCGCGTACGACACCAGGCGTTCATCGATGGGCAGTTCACCGATGCGGTGTCTGGCGAGTGTTTCGCGTGTGTGAACCCGGCGACAGGGGCGGTGCTGACCGAGGTCGCGGCGTGTGACACGGCCGATGTGGATCGAGCTGTCGCGGCCGCGCGGCGGGCCTTCGACGACGGACGGTGGTCGCAGCAAGCGCCAGCGGAGCGCAAGGCCGTGCTGTTGAAACTCGCCGAGCTGATTCGGGAGCACGTGGAAGAGTTGGCTCTGTTGGATTCACTCGACATGGGCAAGCTGGTGCAGGATGCGGTGACCATCGACGCGCCGGGTTCGGCGATGTTCTTCCAGTGGTATGCCGAAGCGATCGACAAGCTCTACGACGAGGTGGCACCGACCGGCCCGGGCGACCTCGCGCTGGTCACACGCGAACCGCTCGGGGTGGTGGGCGCCGTGGTGCCGTGGAATTTCCCGCTCGACATGGCCACCTGGAAGTGTGCCGCGGCACTCGCCGCCGGCAACTCGGTCGTGCTGAAGCCCGCCGAGCAATCACCGCTCTCGGCGTTGCGACTCGCCGAACTCGCGCAGGCCGCAGGCCTGCCGGACGGCGTGTTGAGCGTGGTACCGGGGTTCGGCCCGACCGCCGGCAAGGCACTCGGCCTGCATCGTGACGTGGATTGCCTCGCGTTCACGGGTTCAACCGAAGTTGGCAAGTACTTCCTGCAGTACGCCGGTCAGTCGAACATGAAGCAAGTCTGGTTGGAGACCGGCGGCAAGAGTCCGAATCTGGTGTTTGCCGACGCGGCCGATCTCGACACGGTGGCCGACATGGCGGCTTTCGGGATCTTCTTCAACCAGGGTGAAGTGTGCTCTGCAAACTCCCGTTTGCTGGTCGAGCGCAGTATCCAGGACGCCTTGGTGGAGAAGCTGATTGAACGCGCTCGCAACACGCAGCCGGGCGACCCGTTGAATCCGGCCTCGAAGATGGGTGCCATGGTCGACGGCAGTCAGACCGACCGGGTGATGCAGTTCATCGAGGCCGGAAAACGCACTGCCGCGCTGGTCGAGGGTGGCGAGCAAGTCAACGTCAATGGCAAGGGGTGTTTTGTGCAACCCACCATTTTCAATGATGTGTCCCACAGCGATCCTCTGGCCCGCGAGGAGATCTTCGGTCCGGTCTTGTCCGTCATCCCCTTCGACACCGAGGCCGAGGCCGTGCAACTGGCCAACGACTCGCCGTACGGTCTGGCGGCATCACTGTGGACCGACAATCTGCGACGCGCGCACCGGGTATCCGGACAACTGCGGGCCGGTACCGTGTCGGTCAACACCGTCGACGCCTTGAGCCCGATGACGCCGTTCGGTGGGTTCAAGCAGTCGGGGTTCGGCCGTGACCTGTCGCTGCACTCACTCGACAAGTACACCGCTCTCAAGACCACCTGGATCAAATACAGCTAGCTTGATGCTGTGCAGTCGCAGGGCTCGAGGGCGGAGAAAAACGCCTCGAGTGCGTCTGTGTCCGAGAGCGGTAACACACACGATACGTAGTGGTCGGGTCGGACCACGATCATGGCGCCACGCTCGCGATCAATGCCCCGTCGCGCATAGATGTCATGGCCTGCACGGTGGTCTGCACAGAACACCTTTTCGTAGTCGATCAGCCCGAGCGGCCCTTTTTCCGGCCGCAACAGCGGATGCATGGCTTGGATATCAAGCGTGCGGTGAGATTGCTGAAACACGGCGCGCACGTCGATCCGTGCGTCGACGTCTTGCGCCTGTGCCTGAAACCAGTGCGACAGGCACGATGACGTGAGGCTGTGGCACAGGGCTGCCATTTCACCACACTCGCCGCCGTCATCACTGGCGTTGGCGAAGGCGACGACACGCCAACGTCCATCGGCGCTGAATGCCTCGGCCAGTTGCATCGGCTTGGCGTCGGCCAGTCGCACCACCGGTGCAGAATGAAAGCGCTTCCCGACAACCAGACCGGCTGCAAGCGCCTGGTGCGCGGTGTCGGCGATGATGTCTGAGGGACCGTAGTGTGTTTCCACACCTGCGGTGTAGCGACCATGTTGTTGAAAGTACCGCTGGAACACCGCCGCGTCCTCGCCGGAGCGACCTCGTCGGCTGAAGAGTCTGGCCATCTCGCGATCGAAGTCGATCAGCTCCCTCGCCTTGGCTTGGCGCTCGGAGGTGTACGTGTCCAGAAGCGTCGGTGCGGCGTGGCCACGCACGACCGACGCGAGTTTCCAACCGAGGTTGAAGGCGTCTGCCATCGAGACGTTCATGCCCTGACCGGCTTTGGGGCTGTGAGTGTGGCAGGCGTCTCCGGCGATGAAGACACGGGGGTGTGTCTCACCGCGCGCCTCGGGCGCGATGTCATCAAAGCGCGGGCACACGCGTTGTCCGACTTCGTACGCCGAACACCAGACCACCGACTTCACCTCGAAGGTGAAGGGCGCCAGGATGGCGCGGGCCCGCGCTGCAAGATCCTCTGCGGTGACGTTCCGGTCTGCGGCGCGCTCGTCGGTCCCCAGTGTGTCCAGCTCGATGTAGAGTCGGACGAGGTAGCCGCCTTCACGTGGGATGATGAGCAGGCTGCCTGCCGATGCCGATTGCACGGCGCACTTGAGCCGAATGTCGGGAAAGTCCGTAACGGCCAGTACGTCCATGACGCCCCAGAGCTGGCGTGCTGACTCGCCTTCAAGCGCCAGTCCCAAGCCCTGCCGCACGGCGCTGCGCGCGCCGTCACAGCCCACCAGGTAGCGGCAGCTGACGTTCTCCCAGGTGCCAGCGGTGTCCCGAGACACGCGTGCGGTAATGGGGTAGCCGCGGGTGTCGTCGCGATGGAAACCGGCCAGGCGACTGCCGTATTCGGGTGTCAGTCGGTGTGGCGATTGCGCCATGCGTTCGAGCAGAAAATCGTGAATGCGGGCCTGGCTCAGGATGGTGTGAGGCTGGTGAGACAAGTCGTCTTCGACATCCTGTATGCGGTCGGCTCGAATGAGCGTGGTGCCGTCGGAGTCGGGTCGCCAGAAGCTGGTTTCATTGACCCAGTACGCTTCACGACGCACCTGCTCAGCGATGCCGAATGCCTCGAACATCTCCATTGATCGGCACGCGATACCGTCTGCCTGACCGAGCTGCAACGGCCCGGTCTTGCGTTCGAAAAGCCGTACTGTCACACCCCCCACGGCAACCAGTTGCGTCGCGAGTGTCAGGCCTGCAGGTCCACAACCGACGATGGCAACGTCACATGCCCCATCTGCCCTGCTGACCGGGTTGGGTTCGAAGACGTCCGGGTCACCTGGCCGGAATCCCGAGAGATGGAACTGCATCAGGGCCGGCGTCGTGTCGAGTCGCGTTCGACGATCTCGGCGTCGAAATACCGGTGGGTCAACGGGTCGCGGTGGTCGAGGTGGCGTACGATCGACGCGGCGGTGGCCTTGCCCATCTCGACCGTGGGCAACGACAGGCAGGTCAGGCGCGGGAAGCTGTGCGCGGTCCAGTCGAGGTTCTCGAAACCCATGATCGAGAGGGCGTCCGGCACGGCGATGCCGCGGCGCTGCGCCTCTTGCAGGAGGCCCAGCGCGTAGACATCGGCGAAACAGAGACACGCGTGCGGCAGCGTGTCGGTTTCGGCCCAGTGGGCGAGTTGGCGGGCCGCGCCGTCTGTGCCGATCGGCGCTTCGACCGCCTGCATCTCGACATCCGGGTGCAGCGCTATGGCAGCTTCGGCACCGCGCACGCGCTGGCGCATGCGGTCGTTGTGCGTCAGCGGGCCGTGGATGACGGCGATGCGTCGGTGGCCGAGGTGAATCAGGTGGTTCAGCGCGCGTTTTGCCAGCGCGTGGTTGTCGTAGCCGAAGGTGGCCACAGCGTTCTCGGGGGCGTAGACGCTCGTGTAGACGCACGGCACGCGCGCGGTCTGCATCAGTGGGATGAGGTCGGGATTGTGCTCGGCGCCCGAGACGATCACGGCCTCGGCACCGAGCTGCAGCACGTCGCTGCACCGGCGGACCTCGGTGTCGTAGTCGAAGCGGTGCGTTGCGATCACGAGGTTGTAGCCGGCGTAGGCGAGCTCATCTTCCAGCACGTTCATGAACATGGCGAAGATCGAATGCTCGAGCGTCGGGATCACCGCGGCGACGGTGCGCGTGCGGCGCGTCGCCAGCGCCTTGGCGGCTGCGTTGGGCCGGTAGTTGTGTTCGGACACCGCTTGCAGCACCCGGTTTCGGGTGTCCACAGACACCCGGGCACTGCCGTTCAGTACGCGTGACACGGTGGCTGTCGACACGCCCGCTTGACGCGCGATCTGGCGGATTCCGGCGGGTGATTCTGAGGGGTGGTCCATGGGCAGATTCGGCGTCTTCGCTTGACCAGTGTGGATCGACGCACAATAATGCCGCAACATGTAACCGGTTACATGGCTGATTTTCGCGTCGATTCAGACGGAAATCCTCACAGCAAATCGGTCCTAAGCCTTTGACCCGGATGCCAAATCCAGTCGATGCGGAGCCCGAGATGGCCTTGCCTCAAAACGTGCAGCAGACGTCCACCGTCACGGCCGCGCCGGCGGGATCGGTACCCGCGGGGAAGGTGCCACTCGACTTTCTCTACCGCCCCGGCGACGGCGGCTACGACTCGACCGCCCGCCGCTACCAGGGCCACGGCCCCCGGCCGCCGCTCGGTTCGGTGCGCCCCGAGCGGCCTGTCTGGCTCACGCTTGCCGAAGGCGACCTCCTGACGGTGATCAACCGCGACGGCGCGACCCGCGCCTGGTTGCTCGCGTTTGCCGCGCACGGCGGCACCGAGCCGGCACTGCTCGGCCTCGACGGCAACCCGAGCGTGCCCGTTGACCTCGAGCGGCGGGGTTTCGAGGACGTGTGTCAGTGGTACCGCGGGCGCGGCGGCTCCACCCGCGATACCGCATTGCACGGTGTCGAGGTGTTCGACAACGCCACCCCGGCCGGTGAGCGCTTCACGGTGCGCGCCCGTGGCGCGGTCGATCTCTGGGTGCTCAGCGACCCGGCGTCGACCCGCGACCACATCCGCCTGTTCGACGGCGGCATGGGCGGCGCGCTCGCCTACGAGCTCGTGCGCGCGGCGCGCGGCGAACTGATCCTGCCGCAGCCGCTCGGCGATGTGCGCGAGGAATTCACCGTGCCGGCCGGCACGGCGCGGGCCTACCTGCTCGAGGCGGGGGAGACGGTGCAGGTCATCGATGTCGCCGGCCAACAGTGCTCGGACTTCATGGCGATGAACGCGCGCTCGCTGCACGAGGGCTACGAGCGGTTCATCGATTCCACGGCCACCCGCTCGATGGTGCGCGGTGCCTACCCGTCACCGGGCCTGTTCAACAAGTTTTACGACCAGGACCTGCGGCCACTGCTGCGGCTCAGGCAGGACACGGTCGGTCGGCACGACACCTTCGCGCTGGCGTGCACGGCCCGCGGTTACGAGGAGCGCGGGTTTTTCGGCCACCTGAACTGCTCGGACAACATCAGCCACGTCTACGCACCGCACGGCATCGCCGTGCGCCGGGCCTGGCCGGCCATCAACTTCTTCTTCAATTCCTGGATAGACCACCGGGACAACCTCATTCAGGCGGACGAAGCCTGGTCGCGCGCGGGCGACTACGTCGCACTGGAGGCGATGACCGACCTCGTGGCGGTGTCCACGGCGTGCCCGGACGACGTCGACCCGATCAACGGCTGGAACCCGACCGATGTCCATGTGCGGATCTACAAGAAGAAAACACCGATCCGGCACGCGGTGGCCTACCGCAGCGAACCCGATTCGGAGGCGATCTTGACCGAGCACTCTGCCTTTCACCCGCGCACTAAGGCGCTGACGCGGCAGTTCGTCGTCGCCCGTGACCAGTGGCTGCCGCAGCACTTCGAGGCCACCCGGGCTGTCGAAGAGTACCAGGCTTGTCGTAATGCCGTGACCGTGCAGGACATGTCGTCCTTGCGCAAATTCGATGTGCTCGGGCCGGATGCCGAGGCGCTGCTGCAACTGGCACTCACCCGCGACATGCGCAAGCTCAGTGTGCACCGCGGTGTGTACGCGCTGATGTGCGACGACACCGGCTCGGTGATCGACGACGGCACGCTGTTTCGCCTCGCACCGGATGCGTTTCGCTGGTGCTGTGGTTCGGACGACAGCGGCTTGCAGCTCAAGCAGCTCGCCGAGTCGAACGGGCTCAATGTGTGGGTCAAGGCGCTCTATTCGGCCATGCCGAACCTCGCGGTGCAGGGCCCCAAGAGCCGCGAGCTCATGCGGCGGATTGCGTATACGCAGCCGACCGCGACCTCGGTCGACAACCTCAAGTGGTTCGGCTCGACGGTCGCGCGCCTGTTCGACCGTGACGGCGAGCCCTTCCAGCTCACCCGCACCGGTTTTACCGGCGAGCTCGGTTACGAGATTTTCTGCCACGCCGATTCGGCGCTGGCGATCTGGGACGCGTTGATCGACGCCGGTGCGGACCTCGGCATCACCCCGATGGGGCTCGACGCGCTCGACACCATCCGCATCGAGGCCGGTCTGATGGCCGCCGGCGCGGAGTTCGGCCCCGATGTCGACGTCTTCGAGTCAGGCCTCGGCTTTGCTGTCGACCTCGCCAAGGCCGATTTCATCGGACGGGCGGCGCTCGAGCGCAACCAGGCGGCACAGCGGCGCGTGTTGCGCGGCCTCCGGTTCGACGGACACGAAGCGCCGGTGCACGGCGACCCGGTGATGATCGGCCGGCGGCAGGTCGGCGTGATCACCAGCGCAACCGTGTCCCCGGCGCTCGACTGCGCGATTGCGATGGCACGTATCGCGGTGGAGCACGCCGAGCTGGGCGCTTCCGTGGAGGTTGGCAAACTCGACGGCCACAGCAAGCGCCTCGCTGCCCGGTGCTGTGAGATTCCCTTTGTAGACCCGACGCGAAGCCGTGCGCGTGCACCCATAGGAGACCCAGTCAGCCCATGAGCAGTATGCCCGATACAGCAACGGACCCTGCGGGTGACGCAGTGGTTCAGGTGCGCGACGTTTGGAAGATCTTTGGTGATCAAGCCGACGACGCGCTCAAGGCCATCAAGCAGAACGACCTCAGCAAAGCCGAGGTGCTCGAGCAGTTCGGTGCGGTGGTCGGCGTGCGCGAGGTGTCGTTCGATGTGCACGAGAGCGAGGTGTTTTGCATCATGGGCCTCTCGGGTTCCGGCAAGTCGACCCTCGTTCGTCACATCAACCGACTGATCGAGCCCACCCACGGGGAGATCCGCGTGGGCGGCGTCGACGTCGGCAGCCTCAACGCCAGCGAGCTGCGCGAACTCCGCGCCGACCGCATCGGCATGGTGTTTCAGAACATGGCGCTGCTGCCGCACCGCACCGTGCGCGACAACATCGCCTTCGCGCTGGAGCTGCGCAACGTGGATGCGTTCACCCGCATGCAGCTTGCCGACAAGGTGATCGAAACCGTGAGCCTGCAGGGCTACGGCGACCGTATGCCTTCGGAGCTCTCCGGTGGCATGCAGCAGCGGGTTGGTCTCGCGCGCGCCCTGGCAGCCGACCCCGAAATCTTGCTGATGGACGAGCCCTTCTCAGCGCTCGATCCGCTGATCCGTCGCGGCCTGCAGGACGAATTCCTCGAGCTCTCCAAGGTGATGGGCAAGACCACGCTCTTCATCACACACGACCTCGACGAGGCGATCCGGATGGGCTCGCGCATCGCAATCATGAAGGACGGTGTCATCGTGCAGATCGGCACACCGGAAGAGATCGTGACCCAGCCTGCGGACGACTACGTCGCGGACTTTGTCCAGGGCATTTCGCGGCTCAAGCTGGTCTTTGCCCACACCGTCATGATGGACCCCGAGGCCTACGTCCAGGGGGGCGGCAGTCTGGAAGGCAGCGAGAACTGGCCGTCGGCTTCGACCGAAGCGGACCTCGACTCGTTGATTGGACTGGCGGTCAACCGGGACACGCCCGTCGGCATTGTCGACGACGGCAAGATGGTCGGCCTTGTGACCAAAGACGTGCTACTGCGCAGCGTTCAGGGGGAAAACTGATGCAAACACCATCCGATAACGGCAACACGCAAGACGCACAATCCGAGATCACTGTCGCCTTCGGCGAGTTCGCCGAGCAGAAGAAAGACTATTACGCGCGGACCTTCCTCAAGATCCAGCAGGCCAAACTGCCGTTCTGGCACCTGAACATTGCCGCCATGCTTGGCAGCTTCGTCTGGGCGGCGTTGCGCGGAAACTGGTTGCTGTTCTGGGTGGCCTTCGCCGCGGACATGATGGCGGCGACCAACTTCGGGCTGGTCTACCGCTACTCGGTCGCCAAGGCCGCCGCCATCGAGGCCGACAAGGCCTTTCTGGTCGAGCGCTTCACCAACTGGACGGGCTTGCATTTGCTTGCGGCGGTGTTGCTGCTGATCGTTGGCCGGCTGGTGGTGGGCTGGATGGCCGACCGCGTCTACTACCGCCAATACAGCGCGTGGCGAATCGATTCCTCGGTCAACTCCGGTACGGATTCAAAGCGCTGGTTGGTCGCCGGCCTGATCGTGCTGCTTGTTGCGCCGCTCACCCTGTACCGCTCGACCCAGGACGCGCCGGATCGCCGCGATTGTGTGAAACACGCGAGGGCGGTGCAGGACGGCAAGGACGTGACCTTCAAGGCGAGCTTCGACTGCCTGACCTTGTCGGAGGTGCCGACGGTGATGTGGCTCAAACGCCCGCCGCAGTACTCCTACCCGCGCAACGACGACGGCACCCGGAGCATCGTGGTCGAGGAGAGCCGGGCCAAACGGCCTGTCACCTTGAACGTCTGGTTGTCGGAGGTCATCGATCAGAATATCGATTACGCCAAGGCATTTTACGGCTACGTCTTCGACGAGATCACCCGGTGGCTGCGGACGCTCTTGAACGCGATTGAAGCCGTGTTCGTCGGCACACCCTGGCCAGTGACGGCGGGGCTGTTTCTGTTGATTGCGTATCACTTTGCCGGGACCAAGGTGGCTGTGTTCACCGCGAGCACGATGGTGTACCTCGGCGTGTTCGGCTTTTGGCAAACCGCCATGAGCACGGTGTCGATCGTGGTGGCCTCCACGATCATCTGCGTCGTTGTGGGCTTGCCACTCGGGGTGTGGGTCGGAAAGTCGAAACTCGGGTCGGCCATCGTCACGCCCATCCTCGACGTGATGCAGACCATCCCGTCGTTTGTCTACCTGTTGCCAGCGGTCGCCTTTTTCTCGATCGGAAAGCCACCGGGGATCCTCGCGACCGTCATCTTTGCGATGCCACCGATGGTGCGTCTGACAGCGCTCGGCATCAAACAGGTGCCCGAATCCACCAAGGAGGCCGCGCTGGCCTTCGGCGCCAGCCCGCGGCAACTGCTCACGCGGGTCGAGCTGCCACTGGCGACGCCGGCCATCATGGCCGGGGTCAACCAGGTGGTGATGATGAGCCTCTCGATGGCCGTCGTCGCGGCGCTCATCGGAGCGGGCGGTTTGGGTTTTATCGTGGTCGACGCACTCGGTCAGAGCGAAGTCGGTCGCGGCATTCTCGCGGGCGTTGCCATTGCGCTGATCGCCATGGCCATCGACCGCATCGTTCAACGTGCCAATCAACCGCGGGAGTGATGCTGCGGGTCTGGCACGGAGAGGGTGGGTAACCACCACACCACACTGCGACACGGCCAACCGGGTTGAATGTGTCGGAGATCGTTAACCAAGAGGAAATGACTATGAAGAAGACGCTACTTGCCGCTGCGGTACTGGCGACCGTGGGCACAGCGCAGGCGACGGAAAAAGTCGCCATCTCGGATCTCAGCTGGGCGGGCGCAAAAGCGATTGGCCACGTCATCGCAGCCGTGATCAACGGACCGATGGGCTCTGAAGCCGAGATCGTCGAAGGCTTGTCGGATGGCAACCTGGTTGCCGAGGGCATGGACAAGGGCGACGGTTCGGCCGACGTGTACACCGACCTCTGGATGCCGAACCGTGCGGTCATCTGGGACAAGTACGTCGACGGCGCGCAAACCGTTGCGGTCAACAAGCCCTACCAGGGCACCCAGATGATGTACGTCCCGGCCTACATGGCCGACACCGTGTCGTCGTTCGAAGACCTCGCCAAGCCCGAAGTGGCCGCGATGTTTGACAAGGACGGCAACGGCAAGGGCGAGTACTGGGCGGGTGCGGCTGACTGGGCTTCGAGCAAGATGTGGCAGGTGAAGTTCAAGAGCTACGGCCTGAGCGAGCTGTGGGAGCCGATTCTGGTGCCGCAGGCGACCTTCCTCGGCCAGCTCAAGGGCACCATCGCGGCCCAGGACCCCGTGCTGTTCTACTACTGGACTCCGGAGGCGGTGCACGCTCAGTACGATCTGAACCCGTTGGCGGAAGCCGGTCGCACAGAGAACTGCGAAGACCTGAAGCTGGACCAGGAAGACTGGCTCGAAGCGTCGACCTTCAGCTGTGAGAACAAGGACGCCACCATCTACATCGCGTACTCACGGTCGCTCGAAGAGCGCAACCCGCCGGTTGCCAAGATGCTGTCACAGGTCCAACTCGACCCCGACACCATCAACGGCTGGATCCTCTCCATCAAGGAAGACGGCGAAGACCCGGCTGACGTGGCCGAGTCCTGGATCGAAGAGAACGCTGACATCGTGAACAGCTGGATCAACTGATCCCGATCGTCCGACGGACGGAAAGCCGGGCACACGCCCGGCTTTTTTTGTGCCTCGGTGTGCTGCGGTGCATGTGCGAGGCGCGCGTCACCAGAGCTCAGGCGCGTTGAGGGCATCGGCGCAGCGCAGTGTGCCGCTGAGCTCGGCGAACGGCGTGCCAGTGAGCGAGCGCACCTGCCAGGCTTTGGGGTATGGCAGCGGGTAGGGCGCCGCGACGCCGTGCTCGGCCGAGAACCCGAAGCGGCCGTAGTAGCGCGGGTCACCGAGAACGAACACCAGGTCGACACCGTCATCGGCCAGCGCGCCGAGGCCGTGCTCGACCAGTGCGCTGCCGATGCCGGTCTTGTGGCGCTCGGGCGCGACGGCAAGCGGGCAGAGGATGGCGGCGCGCCGTGTGGGGTGTGGCTCGACGCGAACGGCCGTGAACAGCACGTGGCCGAGCACGGTGC